>JAHENA010000164.1 GCA_024643405.1 Flavobacteriales bacterium
ATGATCTTTTTTTGTTTTATCTAATTGACTTTCAATAGATAAGTTCGCGACTAAGGCATGATAACCCACATTCACAACCGTTAAAGCACTGCGGGTTTCACCATTTAGATCGGTAACATCTGCCATGATTTCATAATTGAAAACAGGCAAACTACTTTTGTCAACACTTTGGTCTGGTATGGCTTTAAATACAATTTCAAAATTTCCAGAGGCATCTGTCATGGTTTCACCATGGGTTATTTCTTGTGGTTCACTATAAAAGGAAGGTCTGTACCAGTAGTACCAACTTGGATACTGAACTTTTCGGTATACACGATACACTACTTTAGCATCTGTAATATTACTTCCTGCGTAGGCTAAAGCACTTCCTTTTACCGTAACGGAATCATTCACTTTAAAGGTATCAGTTACAGGATTGAATTTGGTTTCAAATTTAGGGCGTTTGTATTCTTCAACTGAAAAATAGAAATCTGTCGATAGGTCTTTTGTTTCTGAATCTAACTCAATATAGTATTCGCCAGTTAAACCGGAAATTGGCAATATAAATTCTCCTGAAACCGAGCCATATTCATTAGATTTAAGATCAATATTTTTAATTTCTTGATCATTAACATCATACAAAGTAGCAACCATATCATGATTAGCTAAAACTTCAGATTTGGTATCTTCAGTTTTCATGGCAATGGCTTTAAAATAAACGGTTTGCCCCGGTCTGTAAATGCTTCGGTCTGTAAATAAAAAGGATTTATAAGTGATTTTTTCATTGTCAACTTTATAAACTGAACCTACATAAAACTCCTTAAAAAAAGCGGAGTCATTTTTATATTCAATTTCAATAGATAAGTTTCTAAATCGGTCTTTGTCTTTTTTTATTTTTATTTCACCAAAAGCATCTGTAACTAATTCCATTGTATCAAAACTTTTGATATTGTTTTGTTGAAATCTCAAAGTAGTTTTTGCATTGGCTATAGGTGCTCCATTATTTCTGTCAATTATTTGAAATATTTTGTGTTCATTATCCTCAGTCTCAACTAAAGCTAAATTGGTGACTTGAATGGTGCTAAAAGCAAAGGTTTCTTCATTTTTAGTTTCTGGTGATCCAAAAATTAAATAAAGGCCATTATCAAGTTTTGGAACTAAAACTTCAGTGCTATGTATTTGATAATCATTTTCATTTCTCAAAGTACTTTCCCATGAAGTATAAGGTTTGAGTTTTTTTATAAAATCTAATTGTTCTTCTTTTCGGTATAAATTATTAAGTCTTGATATGTCTTTTTGTGAAAGTTTATACACCTTAAAATTAAGACTACTTAGATTTTTATATTGAATTAGCAGTCTACTTACTTGCTGAATGGGTAAAAAATCTTCCGTGGTAATTTGTAATATTTGCTGATCTATTTTTTGTTTTAAAATAGCACATTTCTCCGCAGCTTTGCTTTGTGGAAATTGTGTAATAACATTGTTGCAAATATCAAAGGCTTCTTTGGCTTTCCATCGTGTTTCTTTTTTAGCTTTTGGTGAATAGTTAAGTCCTTGTTGAAATAACAAAGAGGCTATTTCAAAGTCATATAAACCAGAAGCCTCATGAGTAGATATCTGATCTCTTTCTGTTTTTAGTGTTTTAAGGAGCAAGGTTTCTTTATTGTCAAAAGTGGCTTGCGCCTTTACAAATTGAAGACGTTCAATATTGGCGTCTGTCAAAGCCAATGGATCTGCATCTTTTAAGTGAAAGTGGATTAAATTTTGGTAAATTTTTAAAGCATTTAATTGTAATGACGTTGTGTCTTTTGAAACAATAGGTAACAATGAAAAAGTTTTAGCATCCCCTATAAATTCTGGATTATTTATTTCAAATTTATAAGCAGGTTTGGTGATGCTGGTTTCATTGGTCTTATAAAAGTTTAACGCATTGTGGCTTAAAAAATCAAACAAGGTTGGTCTTAATTGCTTTGAATCATTGAAAACTACAAGAAGGTCGTCATAAGTTCCTAAAGGTTCTAATTGAAGCATCAATCCGTTTTCTAAAGAGTTTTGATAATGTATATGGATTTCATGAAATAAGGTTTCTAAATCCCAGGTTCTAAAATCTTCAGAATCTACTTTTTCAGTGGTTTTTGTTCTGCTGTAAAATGTATATCGGTTTTCATTAAAATATTGCCAGAATAAATTGGCCAGCATATTTTCTAAAATATTTTTCTTTGGAAAATCGCTTGAAGAAATTTCAATTTTATATTCATTGATGATACTTAATTGCGCATCTTCCTCTAAAATTAGAGCAAATTTGCTTTTAAAAAGCAGTGCTTTAATTTGTTGCGAGGCGTTTTTGTCTTTTTTAGCAAGTTCAGAAATGTCTTCAACTACTTGTAATGCAGATTTTGGTAAACCTTCTGATTCATAGTTTTCAACTTTATTCCAAAGGGTATTGTAATCAGGATTTTGAGCATAGCCAAAGCAAGAAACCAAAAGTATTGTTAAAAAAAAATGGGATTGTTTCATTTGATTAAATTTGTACCTAATTTATTGTCAAAAGTTGTTCCAAAAAACAATAAACAAGGGAATAGTTTACATGAAAAGTGAAATTAGTTATTTTTAATCAATTAGTGTTTTGCGATTTATTAATAAATTGAGTTATGAGAAAATTTATTTACCTACTACTTTTTCCTGTTCTAGCTTTTAGTCAAACTCAGTTAGATAGCATCGATTATTTTTTAAAAAATAAAAAGTTTGATAAAGCAGAAATTCAAGTCACTGCTTATTTAAAAAAAGCACCAAATGATTTAAAAGCTATAGAGCTATTAGGAGATACTTATGGGCATCAAAAAAAATGGGATGAGGCTATTATTAACTATAAAAAACTGGTTGACATAGATCCAAATAGTGCGAATTACCAGTTTAAATATGGAGGTGTTTTGGGTATGAAGGCCCTATCGGTAAATAAAATTCAAGCATTGGGAATTATTGGAGATGTAAAAGAGGCCTTTACAAAAGCAGCCGAATTAGATCATAAACATGTCAATACGCGTTGGGCTTTAGTAGAACTTTATATGCAGTTGCCAGGGTTTGTTGGTGGTAGCAAAAGTAAAGCCTTACACTATGCCAATGAACTTCAATATTTATCAAAAGTAGATGGCTATTTAGCAAAAGGCTATATTTATGAGTACGATAAAGAACCTGAACTTGCTGAAAAATATTATAAAATGGCCATTAAAGAAGGTGGGTCTTTTTTTTGCTATGATAAACTCACAACATTTTATGAAAAGCAAAAGCAACCTGAAAAAGCTATTGAAAACATAGAAGTGACTAAAGAGAAACATAAGCGGAATGAACTTCATTATCAAATAGGTAAAGTAGCGGCAGAATACAATATAGAACTTAATAAGGGAGAGCAATACCTGCAGACCTATATTAAAAATTATTCCACAGAAGATGGTGTTCCAATAGCTTGGGCCAACTACAGATTAGCCCAAATTTATAAATTAAAAGGCAATAAAAATCAGGC
>JAHENA010000165.1 GCA_024643405.1 Flavobacteriales bacterium
TAGGTAGACGCCGTTATTTAAAGGATATCAATTCTCGAAATGCTGTGGTAAGAGGTGCTGCCGAACGTAATGCCGTAAATGCACCGATACAAGGAAGTGCTGCCGACATCATAAAAATTGCCATGATTCATATTTATAATAAACTTGAAAAAGGCAATTTCAAAACCAAAATGCTGTTGCAGGTCCATGATGAGCTGGTGTTTGATGTGTATAAGCCAGAACTGGAAACCATCAAAACCTTAGTAAAAACCGAAATGGAAAATGCTTATCAACTTTCGGTGCCATTGGTGGTCGATCTGGGTTCAGGCAACAACTGGCTGGAAGCGCATTAAAACTAATTTTTAATTTAATTTTGCATTTATTTTAAAAACAAGAGTATAATTGCAACAGATATTTCTAAGGCTAAATCCATTTTAAATAATGAGGAGTTAGTTGCTATACCTACAGAAACAGTTTACGGTTTGGCAGGAAATATATATAGCGAAAAGGCTGTAAAGGCTATTTTCGAAACCAAAGAACGTCCATTTTTTAATCCGTTAATTGTACACATATCGTCTATAAATTATTTAGATAAAATAGCCAAAGATATCCCTGAAAAAGCAAAACAACTAGCCCAAGCATTTTGGCAGGGTCCTTTAACTTTGGTTTAAAAAAAACAAAATAACATACCAGATTTAATAACCGCCGGAAAAGATACCGTAGCTGTAAGAGTGCCAAATCATGCTTTAACCCTAGATTTACTAGAAAAACTAGATTTCCCTTTGACTGCACCTATGCAAAGCCATTTAAACTGAGTTTAAATGGCTTTTTAATATTGTGTTTTTTTATTCAATTACAACTTTAAACGTCTTAGAACCTTCTTGCGAAGTCACTTTTAATAAGTATACTCCTGCACCTTGATTTAATTTTAAAGTGTGGTTTTTAGATCTAATATTCTTCTCTGTATATACTCTGCTTCCTAAAACATTGTAAATACTTATATCAACCTGTGTTAAATCTCCTAGTTTTAAATTAAAACTTCCTTTACTTGGGTTTGGGTATACACCAACTTTTTGAAATAATGGATTATCTATACCCAAAGGAATTTGTTTTGTAACAATAGCAAAAACAGCTGCATCAGGTAAACTAACCCCTGTAAATGTTAATATATCACCCGCATAAGCATTCGCATCAACTATAGTTACTGTACCGTCTGTAAAGTTTCCATTACCGTCTTCATCAATAATTAATTTAAATTCATCGGCTGTTGTTCCTGTAACGGATAATCCTAAAGTACTAAATGCAAGATTAACTGTACCAACATCACCAGTATGGTTTACTTTCCATTCCCGAGCTAAACGGTTACTGCCAGCAACAGAACTAGGTAGGTCTGTAGTTTGTTCTGTTAAAGCTGCATTATTATGACCAATTAATAAAAAGTCTCCGTCATCTAAAGCACTAGGTGAACTAATAACAATATTTCCTTTACCACTTTGTCCTGTACCGTCGCCACTACCTGTATTAATACTATTACTTTGACTTTGGTTTAAGCCACTACCAACGTCTTTTCCTATACCAAAAATATCATAAGGATGAACAAGATCAATAGGCCTAATTTCGACACCATTTGAATTACGGTAAATAAGTGAAAAAGCTGGATTTGATAATGTAATGCCATATTTGATGGCTAAATAGGTCTCGATTATTGCTAAACTATTACCAGTTGTTACACTTGAAGGATACATAATTATTTCAGCAATTTGACCATTTAAATAATCAGGAAAACCAGCATCTGTAGACCTAGCTATTACAGGATTTGAATTCATAAAATCAAAATTTCCAGTTCCAGAAAAACTAACTGTTGGATAGCTTCTTCCATCAATAATTATTTTTTGTTTATCAGCGGGCTGTCCAGCTACTACTTCTATAGTAACAATCCGAGGGTTTTCACTTCCCAAATAACCATCAGTATTAAAAAAATCTGTGGTATTATTACTTGATGTTATAAGCTTCCCACCTTTAGCCATAACTCTACCAGATGCACCTCCATCTAATAGTCCGGCACTTAAAAGTGTTCCACCAGAAAATGAGCTTGTCGCATCATCTGCTCCAGGGTTTTCAGTTCTGTAAACTGCAAAAAGGGTTTGAAATTTAATAGCTTTATCTCCTGTAAGAAAATCATTGGTTCCATCAAAATCAATCGCATTATTAAAATTAATTTTTGAAGTTCCTGTTTGTGGGTTACCATTAACAATAAATGTATTATTAGCTGTTTGATCAGTCCAAGCTGTTAAATCACTACCAGAATTTGTTACACCATCATCTGCTTTTAACCATAAATTGGCCCCAAAAACTCCAGGGCCAACTAAATTGCCAACTACAAAAGAAAATACAACATTATCGTCTAGTGTAACACCTGTAAAGCTTGCTACATTGTTTGTAAAAGAAGTAGCGTCAACTATAAGTGGTGTGCCATCAGCTAAAACACCATTCCCATCTGTATCTATAATTAATTTATAATCAGCTGCAACTGTACCATTAACATATAACCCACTTACATCAATACTTATATCTACAGTTCCAGCATTGTTAGTATGTTTAACTTTCCATTCGCGCGCTAATCTCAGTTTGTTTGATAAAGCAGCAGGAATATCTGTTGCTTGTGTGATTAGTCCTGCGTTGTTATGACCAATCATTATAAAGTCGGCATCATCTAATGACGTTGGGTTTTTTATAACAATATTTCCTAAACCATTTTGGCCTGTTCCATCACCGCTTCCAGTATTAATACTATTAGAGCTTACTTGATTTAATCCGCTTGTGTCATCTTTTCCAATGCCAAATAAATCTTTCCAATAATCTAGATTATTCCACAAAACTGATCCATTTGAAGCTACATAGTTTGTGACAGACTGGTCGAGTGTAATACCATATTTTATTGCCAGGTAGGATTGAATTTTATTTCGATCGCTGTCGGAATGCGAAGTAGGATACATTAGCAATTCGGCAATTTGACCATTAAAATAATCTTGAGCACCATTATCCTGTGACCTTCCTATATAGGGTATACTACTAAAGGTTTGCATAGTAGAACCTGTTCCTGCCAGGAACTGTGTTGCAAAAAACTGGCCATCTATATACGTTTTTGATCCTGTTGCATTGGCTGCAGGAACTATTTCAACTACTGCCAAACGTCCTTTTGAAGCGCCTAAACTTCCAGATGATTGAAAATAAAGAGTGTTAGCTCCACCCTGATTATTACCGGTTCCCAATTTGTCACCCTTCATTATATAACCATCATTCTGATTGCCATTACTGGCACTCATTACAGTTGTGTAATCTGAATTAGCCCTCTTTACAACGGCATAAAGTGTTTGAAAAGTAATGGCCGTATTACCGGTCAAATAATCTCCTGTCCCATCAAAATCTATAACATTGTTATAATTGATTGCAGAAGCACCGGTTTGAGGGTCGCCAGATACGGTAAACGTATTTGTTCCGGTTAGGTC
>JAHENA010000011.1 GCA_024643405.1 Flavobacteriales bacterium
ATTCAGAAACCTTAAAATCTGATTATAATATTTTAATGAAAATAGCCCTGTTTTCACCTGCAGTAGTAGCCGGAATTTGGGGAGCTACCCTATCGTCTGCTTTAGGTGGCATTCTGGGTGGACCAAGAATTTTGCAGGCCATGTCGATAGACAAAGTGACACCAAAAGTGTTTTCTAAGGGAAAAGGACAAAACAATGAGCCCGTTAATGCCCTTATGATGGTTTTTATTATTGCTGAAGCCGGCATTTTAATAGGAGAATTAGACGTGATTGCTCGGGTAGTTTCTATGTTTTACCTTACCGCTTACGGTTTTATTAATATTGCCTTTTTTTTAGAAAACTGGGCAAACCCTGATTTTCAACCCACATTTAAAATTAAGCGCTGGATTGGCTTACTTGGTTTTTTTGCCTGTTTCGCAGTCATGTTTAAGTTAGATATGTTTGCCATGATTGGCGCATTGGCTATAATTGCCAGCTTATACTTTTGGCTACAGCGTAAGGAAGTCAAAATTCAATCTAATGATGTGTGGCGCAGTGTTTGGGAAAATATTGTGAACAAAGGCTTAAAAAAAATCAACGCAAATACGGAAGTCCAATCCAGTTGGAATCCCAATATTATTCTGTTTAGTGGTCAAAGTGAACACCAGTCTTATTTACTAGAATTGAGTAAAACCGTATCTGGAAGAACAGGTATCGTTACAAACTTTAAGCTCATCGTTGATAAAAAAAATGATAAACCTCTCAAGAAAACCGAGCAAATTGTTTCAGACGATGTTTTCTCTGAATTAGGAATCTTTGCAAGGCAAATAAAAGTGGATAATATTTATACTGGTATTAAAACTATTGCCACCACGTTTGGCTTTTCAGGTGTTGAACCCAATACCATCATGATGGGTTGGCCAAAAGGCCTCGAAGATTCTAAGGAATATGCTGAAATGACCGAAACCTTACTCCATTTGGATTATAATTTATTATATCTGGATTTTGATAAAGAAACAAAATTTGGAAACTATAAAGCCGTTGATTTATGGTGGCGTGAAACGGATAGTAAAAATGCAGAAATGATGCTCAATATAGCGCGCTTTATCATAGCCTCCCCCAGGTGGCATGAAACTAATATTCGGGTCTTGTTTGTTAATAACAACAATGTTGATAATACTATTATTTACAATAAAATAGACAAACTTGTTGAGGATTTACGAGTTAATGTAGAAATTAAAATTATTGACAATGCGGTACAGCAAATAGCCTTTTACGACTTGATTAAACAATATTCAGCCACTACTGATTTAACCCTCGTTGGTATTCCAAATTATAAAATTGAGCAGCAAGCAGAGTTTATTGTTAAAACCAATCAGTTATTTGAAACTATTGGCTCTACCCTATTGGTAAAAGCAGCTAACAATTTTAATGTATTGGACTTGAATTTTATTGACGAAAAGTCCTAAAAAAAAATTGAAAATTCTATTCAAACATAATTTTTAGACAGTTTAAAAAAATATCGCAAAATTATATCCTTTACATGATAACAAAATTTTACCTGTTAATGTAAAGTGTATGAAATAAGAATTTGATGTTACTGGTCTAGCAAAACATTTTTCTCTAACTTAATGTCTTTAGTCGCCACATACATCTCACCCTTTTTTTCCAACCTTAGTAAACTATTAATCATTCTGGATCTACAAGCCAGTGTCAATTCAGGAATTAATGGATCATCATTAAAAAAGAAAGGATTGATATCATATTCGGGCTTACCAGGTTCTTTGATGACTCGGTGAATCTGCTTAAGCTCTTTACTGCGTAGAAATTTGCCTGGCATGAATGTGTAAAATGTATATTTTCCATCAGAATCCGTTTTTATCCAGGCTCTGTGATGAACATAACGTTTACGATTACTATCTCTTTTCATTTGAAAATTGCCTTCTTCATCAGGCTGATAAATATATAAAACCACATCACCCGCTGGTGTTACACCATCATTTTGATAAATGGTTCCGGTAATCATGAGTTTATTAGGTTTTAAATCAAAATCCGGAATAGTATCTGTGTTGTTTAATTGATGTTCTGTATAATCAAAGACAGGGCTACGCTTTTTGTAGTTCATTTGATCTACTCCTAAGGCTTCTGCTGTTTCTTGTGCAGAAATACTGGTGAAAGCACCAATAAGACATACGAAACTAATGAGGGACATTACTTTTTTCATATTGGATATTAATTAATTATTTCAAAACTAAACTATTAGAATGATTAGTTAGATAAAAATCTTATAAACTCTAAAAATTTTCGTTAAAAAGATTTTATTTTCAAAAACCTCCGATAAAAAGAGCACTTTATCTTCTAATTCTTCCAGTTTTAAAAATTAATTATTTTCTCCCTTTAATAATCTCAGAGTAATTTTTGAAAATTCAACTTCAGATCCTTCTGCTTGAATAGCAATTTGGCCGCTTGAAACAGTAGCATCATATCCAAAATTAACTAAATCGTCATTTACGAATACTTTTATAGTATCGTTATAACATTCTATAACCATATGATTCCATTGTCCTAAAGGCTTTTCAGAATCATCAGTTAAATTTTGTATTCTACGGTTAGTGCCTTCTGTCATGCCCCATGTTTCTTTCGGTCCTCTTCTATTTTCCATATTATCACATGTGATATCCTCTCCAATGACCCAAAAATCACCTGCATTATCATGTTCCATTTGCACTTCAATAGACTTTGGAAACATTTTATACAATAATCTTGGAGTTGAAACATGTACTAAAACACCACAATTACCGGGTTTATTGGGAAAACGATACGCTATATCTAATCGGTAATTTTTATACGTATTATTCGAAATTAAATGTCCTCTTGGTTCACCTAAACTTACCAACAAACTATCTCTAACAATAAAAGCCGTTTTTGCATTAGATACGCTATCCATAACCGGTATATCCTGATGCCAACCATCTAAATTTTTACCATTAAATAATGAAACAGTCTTAGTGCTTTTACATGAAGTAACTAATAATAAAACAACGAATATATTTAGGAGAATTTTCATAATGACTTATTGAGCATTAAAATTTAAATTTTTAGAAATTTTGTTCAATTTAAAATTAATTAAAAAACCTCTATCTAAATCACTAATAAAAAAAGTAGGCAAAACATAATATAATGAAAATACAACTTTAAATTCAGGTTTTTTCTGTAAACTGAGAATGTCCTGTAGATCTTTCCCAATACTATCTGGATACGCATTAAGCATCACACCATTATGAATGGAATTCCTATTGACGTTGATGCTTTTATTTATGGACATCATTTGTTATAATTTACTTTTATACTGTTCAATTTTATTATGGCAGAACTAAGGTATCATCTTTTAAATTGAAATCATAAATAAAAATTATAGTGTGTTATAAAAAAACAATAGTTATTATTTCATAATTAATAGTATTACTATTATGTTTGCGAACAATATTTTTAATATGACAGATTTATTATCCAACATCAAGATTGCTGTTCCTGAAAAAATTTATATTAAGGATCCAGAAACCTCTCAGTTAGGAAAAAAAATTATAGAACAAAGTATTCTTTTAATACATGAGGAAGGCTTTGATAATTTTAATTTTAAAAAACTAGGGAGTATCATTGGTTCGAATGAAAGTTCTATTTATAGATATTTCGAAAATAAACATAAACTTCTACTCTATTTAACCTCATGGTATTGGGCATGGATTGAGTATCAATTAGTTTTTGAAACTTATAACTTGCCATCTGAAGTAGAAAAACTTTCAAAAGCGATTGAAGTAGTTACCAGATCAATAAAAGAGGATTCCAATTATTCTCATATTGACGAAACAATATTGAACAAAATCATTATTAATGAAAACTCAAAATCATTTCTAACCAAAGAAGTAGATGAAGAAAATAAAGAGGGATTTTTTATTGTTTACAAACGCATTGTTTACAGATTAAAAGAAATGATATTAGCTGTAAATTCCAACTATAAATTCGCTTCAAGCTTAGCAAGTATGATCATTGAAGCTAGTTTGCATCAGCACTTTTTGAAAGACCATTTTTCTTCTATTACAGATTGTAATAGCGATGAAGATCCAACTGAATTTTTATCTAGTTTAACACTTAATTTATTAAAATAATGGGAATAGAAGCTCAAAAAACACCCTGGCAACGCTTAATAGGATTATTAGAGTTGGAAAGAAAAGATATTTTTCAAATATTTTACTATGCTATATTCTCGGGGCTCGTTTCATTATCATTACCTCTAGGAATACAGGCTATTATTAACTTAATTCAAGGCGCACAAATTTCTACTTCATGGATTGTTTTAGTTATACTTGTTACCATAGGCGTTATTTTTTCTGGCGCATTACATTTAATGCAATTACGTATTATTGAAACTATTCAACAACGTATTTTCACCAGAGCTTCCTTTGAATTAAGCTATAGATTTCCAAAAATAAAAATGAATGAATTACGAAACTATTATCCACCAGAACTGGCTAATAGATTTTTTGATACGTTAACCATTCAAAAAGGCTTATCAAAAATTTTAATAGATGTGCCTACCGCCGTTTTACAAATTCTTTTTGCTTTATTACTGCTGTCTTTTTATCATCCATTTTTTATCATTTTCGGAGTTTTACTATTGCTCCTAGTTTATGTGGTTTTTAAATATACTGCTCAAAAAGGTTTGCAAACAAGTTTAGAAGAATCAAAATATAAATATAAAGTAGCACACTGGATTCAGGAGATTGCGCGTTCCGTGCTTAGTTTTAAACTGTCAGGAAGTACAAATTTAGCTGTACAAAAGAATGATGATTTAGTGAGTAAATATTTAATTGCCAGAGAGAATCATTTTAATGTTTTAATAATTCAGTTTATTAAAATGATAGGCTTTAAAGTAATAGTAACAGCCAGTCTTTTAGTGATTGGTGGTACTCTTGTATTAAATCAAAGTATGAATATTGGACAATTTGTCGCTGCAGAAATCATTATTCTTCTGGTTATTAACTCTGTAGAAAAATTAATTTTAGGACTAGAGTCCTTTTACGACGTTTTAACTTCTTTAGAGAAACTGGGACAAGTGGTAGACAAAGATTTAGAAAGTCAGGAAGGGGAAACACCAAATTTTAAAAATGGTATGACCTTGGAATTAGATAATGTTTCCTATCAAGTTTTAAATAGAGAAAGGCCAATTTTAAAAAATGTATCTTTTAAAATACCTGCTAAAAGCAGAGTAATTATTAACGGTGAAAGTGGCTCAGGAAAATCAAGTTTACTTCAACTAATTTCAGGGATTATAGAACCTTCTTCTGGAAATATTTATGTAGATAATGTTTCTTTGAGTAGCTTGCACTTAAACTATTACCGTTCACAATTAGGGTTATCATTATCCATAGAAAATCCATTTGAGGGAACCATTAAGGAAAACCTAACTTTTGGAAGTACAGGTATTTCTGATGACGATATCTTTAAAATATTAAAGATTGTGGGACTTTCACAATTTATTAAAGAACAATCTAAAGGATTACAAACCATTTTATATCCTGAAGGCAAACAAATGTCTTATACCATTGCTAAAAAAATTATTTTGGCTAGAGCCATTTTAAAACAACCTAAAGTGTTAATTCTTGAAGATGCTCTTGATCAGTTTAATGTAGAAGAAACTAATTCAATAATTGATTTTATAACTTTAGAAAGCCATCCTTGGACCTTGATTGTGGTGAGTAATAATGAGCGTTGGAAAAACAAATGTACGCAACAAATTACGCTAGAAAATGGTGAAATAAAAACTATAAAACTTTAAGTTATGCTGAATATATCCCATAACCAATTAAATAAAAAGGTAGATTTAACCACCTTCCAGTCTGGTAAAATAATTTTTAATAAAGACTACTATAAACAGTTTAATAAATTCTTATTAGCCTTTGCCATTATTGGATTTATTATTTTATTTCTTCCATGGACCCAAAATATTACAGGTCAAGGACAGGTGACAACTTTAAAGCCAAATCAAAGACCTCAAACGATTCAGTCACAAATCCCAGGACGAATTGAAGAATGGTTTGTTCAAGAAGGCGATTTTGTAAAAAAAGGAGATACTATTCTTCGTATTTCAGAAGTGAAAAGTGATTATTTTGATGAGAAATTGGTTGAACGAACAAATGACCAAATTGAAGCTAAAACATCTTCTGTATCAGCCTATCAAGGTAAAGTTGATGCCTTAAACAGACAAGTAACAGCTTTAAGAAATGAACAACAATTAAAGTTGAAACAAGCCAAAAATAAACTGTTGCAATCTCATTTGAAAGTTAAAAGTGACAGCATTGATTTTGAAGCTGCTAAAACAAATTTGGAAATTGCCAAACGCCAGTATGAGCGTATTGAAACCTTGCAGACTGAAGGCTTAAAAGCAGTTAAAGATGTTGAAGAAAAAAGATTAAAATTACAAGAAACGGAGGCTAAACTTATTTCTCAGGAAAACAAATTATTAGCCAGTATCAATGAAGTCATAAATTCAGAAGTTGAAATCTCAAGAATAAACGCCTCCTATGTAGATAAAATATCAAAATCACAAAGTGATATGTTTACGGCGCAATCTGGTCAATTTGATGCGAAAGCACAAGTTACCAAACTTGAAAATAGTTATTCTAACTATAAAAAGCGTAGTGATTTACTTTTTATAACGGCACCACAAAATGGTTATATAAATAAAGCTCTTGTTGGTGGTATTGGAGAAACTTTTAAAGAAGGAGAGAAATTGGTAAGTATCATGCCTGCTCAATATGATTTGGCCATAGATACTTATGTAAAACCAATTGATTTGCCTTTAATTCATTTAAATGAAAAAGTACGAGTACAGTTTGATGGCTGGCCAGCTATAGTATTTAGCGGGTGGCCCAATGTGTCTTACGGTACTTACGGTGCACGCGTAGTAGCCATTGAAAATTTTATAAGTGATAATGGTAAATACCGCATGTTGCTTGCACCAGATTCAGAAGATCATCCTTGGCCAGATGCCATACGCGTAGGATCTGGGGCTAAAACCATTGCGTTATTAGAAGATGTGCCAATTTGGTTTGAACTATGGAGACAAATTAACAGCTTCCCTCCTAACTACTATCAACCCAATAAATTGGATAAAAATTCAGACACGAAGAAATAATGAAAAACTATATTTTATTTACGCTGATTTTATTTAGTTCCCAAATATTTGGTCAAGAGGATATTTCTAAAAACATGTCTTTAACTGAATATTTAGGATATGTAAAAGCCTTTCATCCTATTGTAAAACAGGCGAACTTAGTAATAAATGAAAGTGAAGCCAAACTTTTAAAAGAGCGAGGCGCTTTTGATCCAAAATTTGAAATGGAGCGCTCTCAAAAAAATTTCAAGGGCATAGAATATTATGATAAATTGAATGCTTCTTTTAAAATACCAACCTGGTATGGCATTGAGCTTAAAGGTAATTTTGAAGATAATGAAGGCCCGTATTTAAATCCTGAAGCCTCTGTTCCAGATAATGGTTTATACAGTGTTGGAGTTTCGGTTTCAGTAGCGCAAAACTTGCTTATTAATAAGAGAATGGCTATGCTGAAGCAAGCCAAATTATATGTTAATCAGGCAAAAGCTGATAGAACTATTCTTGTGAATAATATATTATTTGAAGCCACTAAAACCTATTTTAACTGGTTAAAAACTTATAATGAAAAAAACGTTTATCATGATTTTTTAGATAATGCAGAGATTCGTTTTAATGGAATAAAAAAGAATTATGAAGTGGGCGAAAATCCTGCAATTGACACCCTAGAGGCTAGAATAACCCTAACAACTAGAAAACTTGAATTCGAAAAGGCCAGAATCAATTATATTAAATCGTCATTGGAATTATCAAATTATTTATGGTTGGATGATAATACTCCTATTGAAATAAAAGAGAATATAATACCAGACATTAGAACTGTGAATAATATAGATGCTTATTATGATGTTTTATTATTAAATTCAGAATCCTTTAATCTGGAAAATCATCCAAAATTGCAATCATTAAATTTTAAATATGAAAGTTTAATCATCGATAAACGTTTAAAGCAAAACTTATTACTACCAAAAATTGATTTACAATATAACTTTCTATCTGAAACTCCTGAAGTAGTGAATTCATTTAGCACATCCGCTTATAAAAGTGGTTTTAATATAAGTATACCATTGTTTTTGAGAAAAGAACGAGGTGAAGTAAATTTGGCTAAAATAAAGCTTCAAAATACTGAGTTTGAAATGCAAGCAACCAAAGTAACCATTAAAAATAAAATAGAAGGCATCAGCCAGGAATTAGAATCTTATCTGGTTCAAAACCAATTCACAGAAAGTATGGTTAATGATTATACAACCATGCTAAATGCTGAAGAGCGTAAGTTCTTTTTAGGAGAAAGCTCCTTATTTTTAGTAAACTCTCGAGAGTCTAAATTAATTGAGGCGAAACTTAAAGCCATTTCATTAGAAAACAACTATTTAACAACAAAAGCAAGTTTAGTAAATCTATTAGCTGTTAATTCTTTATAAAAAAAATGAGGTTATATAAACCTCATTTTTAATTTAAGTAACAAATTATAAATTGCTATTAATTAATACATTACCTGTTTGAAAGTTCATTAATGTGAACTTCTGGACTTAAAAGCTTTTGTGTAGTTTCTATAATGCGCGCTTCCAGCATTATTTCTTGTGAAAGCTTATAGGTTTTTGAATTACTGGCTATAATAAACTCATAATCTCCTTGATCTAATGTCCAAGAATGTGAAGCTGTATCATAATAACCTAAGTTGTTAATATTAGTTTTAATAACTATTTTTTGAGACTCTCCAACCTTTAATTCCTTTGTTTTAGCAAAACCTTTAAGTTCCTTTTCTGGTTTTTCAATAGAACCTAAGGCACTTTTAACATAAAGCTGAACAATTTCTTTACCACTAACATTTCCGGTGTTTTCTACGTAACAAGAAATGGTTATATCGTCACCTTCTTTAAGCAATTCTAAATTGGAATATTTAAAGGTTGTATATGACATTCCATATCCAAAAGGATAAGAAATATCTATTTTAAAGGCGTCAAAATAACGATATCCTATATAAATTCCTTCTTCATAAATCTCCTCAGCTGGAACATTACCAAAAACTGTTTTAATTGGTTGTGCATTGGAAACTAAGACTTTTCCGGGGAAATTTTTTGTAGAGGCCACATCACTAATTTGATTTGGAAATGTAACTGCCAATTTTCCTGATGGATTATAATTTCCAGAAATAATATCTGCTAAAGCATTTCCAGCTTCTTGACCAGATTGCCAAGTTAATAAAATTGCATCAGCATATTTTTGCCAGCTTTGCGTTTCAATAACACCACCAATATTTAAAATGATTATTAATTTTTTATTTTTTGCATGAAAGGCCTCACTAATTGCTTTAATTGTAGATAATTCATCTTTAGTAAGGTTAAAATCACCATCAATATCTCTATCCTGAAATTCGCCTGACGTTCTACCCAATGTAAAAATAGCTACATCATTTCTATCGGCCATGGTTTTCAAAATATCTGGAGACCATGCTTTTTCAGGAACTAAAACATCCTTTTCAAAGAACACTTTTTTAGGTGGAATTTTCGCCTTTTCTTCTTCGATAAATGTTTTATAATCTGTTATTATTTCCTTATCAAGTACGTATTGAGCATTTGAAATTCCTTCTTCTATTGAAATCATATAGGCCTTATTAACATCTCCACTGCCAGTACCTCCAGAAATAGTTTCATAAGAGGCGTTTCCAAATAAGGCAATTTTAGTATCAGCCTTAATTGGAAGTGCCTCATTATTTTTTAACAACACAATACTTTCGGTGGCTGCTTTTCTTGCCACTACTTTATTGGCATCAAAATCTGGCGCATTTGAATATGATATATTATTAAACGCCAAAGTTTTATAGTATTGTCTTAAAATATATGTTATGTTTCTATTTAAAATTTCTTCATCTAATTTTCCTGATTTTACAGATTGCAATATGGCATCAATCTGATCTTTTTTTCCAGGCATAATCAAATCATTTCCAGCTTTCATTTGCGCTACAGGATCCATTCCACCAAACCAATCAGTCATTACAAAACCCTTAAAACCCCATTCATCTCTCAAAATTTTGGTTAACAAATCGTTGTTTTCTGAAGCATATACACCATTAATTTTATTATAAGAAGACATTACAGACCATGGCTGACTTTCCTTAATTGCAATTTGAAAACCCTTGAGATATATTTCTCTCAAAGCACGTTCACTAACAACAGTATTTAATTGGGTGCGATTAGTTTCAGAATTATTAGCCACAAAATGCTTTATAGTAGCCCCAACACCTTCGGCTTGTATGCCTTTTACAAACCCTGCTGTTAATTTTCCCGAAAGAACTGGATCTTCTGAATAATACTCAAAATTTCGTCCACCCAATGGATTACGATTAATGTTTAAAGCTGGCCCCAATAAAAAATCTACACCATAAGCTTTGGCTTCATTACCAAATGCGTGTCCAACCTCATTTAACAAATCAACGTCCCATGAAGAGGCTAAGCTTGAAGCCGTTGGAAAAGCGGTAGCATAAAACGTTTCATTTGGGAGCTCTTCTCTCTTCGGTTCTATTCGAATTCCTGCAGGACCATCAGCAAAAACAACAGTAGGAAAATTAAATTTCTTGAGTGCATAACTAGTTCCGGCTGCTCCAGGAACTTTATCTTTTGTTGAACCTACAATGGCTTGTGGCCCATCTATCTTTGAAGCTATACCAGGAATATCCATACCAGTTCCAACAACAAGAAAAACTTTTTCTTCAAGAGACAATTGATCTACAATTTGATTGATTTTAGCATCTGTATTTTCTTGTGCTTTTAGTTGTGCTAAAGATGCCATAAATAGAATTAAAATAAGCTTTTTCATTAATAGGGATTTTAAAGTTTATTCAAAGTTCCCAATTAATTTTAGCATTACATTTGACAATTGTCAAAAAGCAATTTATTTTTTTGAACGGATTCTACTTAAGGTTTCTTGGGTGATTCCAAGAAAAGAAGCGATATGTTGTAAAGGTGCCCTAATAAGTATTTCTGGTTGCATTTTTAGAAGCGCATCATAACGTTGTTTGGCTGTTTCGAACTGAATAGAGTCCATACGCTTTTGTGACAAAACTAAAGAACCTGAAATCCATTCAATCATCAGGTTAGCGATTTCTAAATTTACCTTTCTGAGTTTATCAAGACCTTCTTTTGAAAGTTGAATGATCTCAGAATCTTCAATGGCTTCAATGATTAAATGGCTGGGAGCATTTTCGAAATAACTGGTAATAGAAAAAAAGAAGTGTTGGTCATTGGTTAGCCATTCTGTTACTTCTTTACCATCCTTAAAATAAAAGATTCTTATAAACCCTTTATTTACATAATAT
This sequence comes from Flavobacteriales bacterium, assembly GCA_024643405.1. Taxonomy (GTDB): domain Bacteria; phylum Bacteroidota; class Bacteroidia; order Flavobacteriales; family Flavobacteriaceae; genus Yeosuana. The sequence continues at coordinate 11,466 of JAHENA010000011.1, forward strand.
ATGTGTTTACATATATCTCCATGCTTTAAAAGCAATTCTTCCTTATTTATATTTTTAACAGAAATATAGGGCACTAATTGTGATTTTGTACTCTCACTCAGAGGACTATATTCGCTTAAAGTATTGAGGTATTTTGTAAACATAACATCCTTTTATAAAAAAGATAAATTATCCTTTTAAAAATCGTTTGATATCAATATTAGAACCGTAAACTACTAAAATATCATTTTTGTTCAAAACATTATTTGGTGATGCAACGCCCTCTACTTTATTAATATTACGGCTTTTTCCTATTAAACTTTTTTCTTCTCTATTTGAAATAGTGGTAAGCACCAGCAATCCATAATTCTCTCTTACTCCAATTTCTTTAATGGTCTTACCATCATATTTAGGAGGTAAATTTACTTCCACAATACTATAATCATCACCTAACTCGAATGAATCAACTACGCCTTTTAAACATAGTTTCTTCGCCCAACGTTCAGCAGATTCCTCTTCTGGATGCACTATTTCATCCACTCCAATGGCATAAAGTACTTTTTCGTGCAATGGTTCAATGGCTCTACTTATCAAACGTTTTACCTGAAAATTCTTAAATAAAGCGGTCGCCATCACATTGGCTCCTTTGTTTTCCCCAATGGCTATTACTACCATATCTGTATCCTTCAATGGTAAGCCAGCCACAGTGAATTCATCAGTGGCATCCATACAAATGGTATGTGAGATTTTCTCTTTATAGTTTTCGACCCGGTTCATATCTGTATCAATACCTATAACTTCATTTCCCTGCTCGGTAAGCTTTTTGGCTAATGACGCTCCAAAATTCCCTAGTCCTACAACAATATATTTCATGGTTTCAAAATTTTAATTTATGGTAATTTCCTCTTTTGGATATCTGTAATTTTTTTCTTTAACCTTGTTTATCACTGCGATGAGTATGGAAAGCATACTTACTCTACCCACAAACATAACCCCTATAATTACAAACTTACTGATGGTACTGAGTTGGGCTGTAATTCCTAAACTTAATCCTACGGTACTATATGCTGAAAAACATTCGAAAGCAATATCCAACAGGCTTTTTTCCTTATCGAAAATAGAAATTAACATAATAGCCATACCAATAACTAATAAGGATAATGAAATAACAGCGAAAGCTCTTCTTACAGAAATATCAGCAATTTCTCTTCTGTAAACTTCAATTTTATCTTTTCCTTTAGCTAAACTTATAAAGTTAAGAATAGCTATTGCAAATGTATTTGTTTTAATACCACCACCCGTAGAAGCGGGAGATGCCCCAACCCACATTAACAAAAATATCATCATGACCGTTGAAAAACTTAAAGCACTCATATCGATCGTATTGAAACCAGCTGTTCTAGGTGTTGTCGCCCCAAATAATGCCGTAATAAACTTACCAATGCCGTGATGATCTGCGAGAACATTATGATATTCACTTATGAAGAAACCTATAGTACCAATGATAGTTAGTGAAAGGGTTGTTACTAAAGTTATTCTACTATTTAAATTTAATACCCAAGGTATATATGGATGTTTTTTGTTACTAAAATTCAAAACTCTTTTAAGGAAAAAATACTTTAAGTATTTTAAAATATTTACGACAATTGGAAAACCAAGACCACCTAAAACAAAAGCTAAAATTATAACCATTTGTAAAAAATAGTTGTATTTAAACCCGCTTTCAAATAAATTATTAGGTAAGGTTGAAAAACCGGCATTACAAAATGCAGAAATAGAATGAAATACTGAGAAAAACAGTTGGTCTCCAAAGGTTTTAAAAAGGGCTCTATTGATACTTAAATAGATTAACAAAGCAGCAACAAGTTCTATAGAAAAGGTAATCACTAAAATTCTTTTTAAAGTAGAAAAAACTTCTCCCAATTTATTGGAGCCTGTTACATCACTTAGGGTAAGCTGATTTTCATAGGTCGATCCACCTTTGAAAAAATAACTAAAATAGCTCGCAAAAGTAAGAATCCCTAAACCACCAATTTGTATGAGTATTAAAATAATGGCTTGACCAAAAATTGTAAAGTAACTTCCTGTGTCCACTACAATTAATCCAGTTACACAAACCGCGCTGGTTGATGTAAACAAAGCATCGATAAATGACAGCCCTTGATGCGTTGCATTGGGTAACATTAACAATAAAGAACCAATAAATATAATTACCAAAAAACTAACAATGAAGAGTTGAGCTGGGTTTAAAATGGCTCTTTTAAAATTAATATTTTGTTCAGAAAATTCTCGAATAAATGTGAGAATAATGGCAAACTTCACCCAATTATCATTATACAAAAACGTTAAATGCTGATGGGCTTCCTCAGAAAAAAAATGGATGTAAAGGACAATAAAAGAGATTAGGATACTGGTTACATCAAATACAATTACACTTCTTTTAATTATTTTTTCTTTGAGTCTGTATCTTAAAACTGAAGAAAAAATTCCTAATACAATGATTATAAAATAAGATGCATTTAAAAAGATTTGAACATCTGATGATTGGTTATAGCCATAATCAAATACAAATAAAAATAACCCGAGAAAACTTATTACAAATACAAATCGGTAGAATTGTTTTAAAATATTAATATGAATTGTGTTAAAATTATTCAAAGTTAGAGGTTAAATATCACAACAAAAATAAGTTTTAATGCTTAACTGAATTATAAATTCTTAAAATATTTGAGAAGTAGAATAAAATATTTAAATTTGTTAACCATTTGGTTAAACCAATTAGTTAATATGAATAAACTAAAGGATGCTACTTCAGAAAAATTAATTCTTAATGCCGCCAAAAATATATTTATCAAAAAAGGTATGGATGGTGCCAGAATGCAGGAAATAGCCGATGAGGCTGGTATAAACAAAGCCCTTCTACATTATTACTTCAGAAACAAACAGCAATTATTTGAGGCTGTTTTTATGAATGCCTTTTCTTTATTAGCGCCTCAATTAAATAGTATTTTAAACGATGAATCATCCATTGAGGATAAAATAATACAATTTACTTCTAATTATATTTCCTTTATGAGTCAACACCCCTACTTACCAAGTTTTGTGATTCAGGAAATTAACAGAAATCCAGAATTCATAATACACTTGAAAGAAAAACCACAATTTCCAAATACTCAAAAATTCAAACTTCAAGTAGAAAATGAAGTCAAAAATGGTGTTTTAAAACCTATTGATGCAGAACAATTATTTATTAATATCATTTCGATGTGCATATTTCCATTTATGGGCAAACCTCTTATAAAAGTATTTTTAAATGCAGATGATGGCCATTTTATTAAACTTATGGAAAAAAGGAAAACCGAAGTTTCAAGTTTTATAATCAATTCTATTCAGGCATAATAATATGAGAAAATTTTCTTTTTATTTTGTTTTATTCATGACAACAGGACTTTTCGCTCAAGAGCGACTAACATTAACTCAATGTTATCAATTAGTTGATGAAAATTATCCTTTGGTAAAACAAAAAGAACTGTTTGAAACTCAAACCAAAATTGATTCTGAAATCATAACTAATAAATCCTTACCTCAATTAAGTATTGATGCCCAAGCAACCTATCAATCTGAAGTAACTGAAGTGCCAATTCCTAATACAGGTATTGAATCTCTCAATAAAGATCAATATAGAGCGACTGCAACACTAAGCCAATTAATTTATAACGGCGGATTCATTGACGCCTCCTTAGAGGCAAATTCCATTGCTTTAAAACTAAAGCAAAAGCAGGTTGAAGTTAATATATACCAACTTAAAAAGCAGGTAAACCAATTATATTTTTCAATTTTATTATTACAAGAGAAAAAAGCTTTATTAAATGCCAAAAAAGAGCAATTACAGACAAGAATTAAAGAAGTCAAATCAGGAATTGAATATGGGACCATTCTACCGACTTCAGATAAAGTTCTGGAGGCTGAATTAATAAAAATAAAGCAACAATTTACGGATATTGAATTTAATAAAATCAGCTTGTTTCAAACCTTATCTGCCTTAATTGGTCAACCGCTAGAAGCATCTTCCGTTTTAGAAAACCCTGAGTTTCATCTCAAAATGGAAAATACGATTTTCAGACCAGAAATAGAGTTATTTCAATTAAAAAGAGATGAAATTGATGCCAATCAACAGCTCATATCCAAACAAATGGTGCCAAAATTATCCGGTTTTGCTACAGGAGGTTATGGCAACCCAGGATTAAATATGCTAGATAATACATTCAAAGGTTTTTATACCATTGGAGTTAAGCTCAATTGGAATGTATTTGATTGGAATTCAAACAAAAAAGAACGAACATCCTTATTAATAAATAAGGATATCATTAATAATGAAGTAGAGGTTTTTAATTTAAATACCAACATTGAATTACGTCAGCAGGAATTTGAAATGAAAAAAATTGAAAGTTTTATATCATCTGATTATGAAATTATTGAATTGAGAAAATTGATTTTAAAATCTGCCGAATCTCAATTGAAAAATGGGATAATCACATCATCTGCTTACATTACAGAACTCACCAATTTGTTTGAAGATGAAACCAATTTGAAAACACATCATATTCAACTATTACTCGTGAAAGCTAATTATAATATAACAAAAGGTATATAAATTATGATTACAATAATAAAAAATATAAGTGCCTTGGGCCTCATTACTTCTGCCCTATTCTCATGTGGAAATGGAAATGATAAAGCAGATGGTTATGGGAATTTTGAAGCTACTGAAATCACTGTGTCTGCTGAAAATAATGGTAAATTAGAAATGTTCAATATTGAAGAAGGACAGCAACTAAAAAAAGACTTTTTTATTGGTTACATAGATACCATTCCATTAAGTTTAAAACAGGATCAATTAAAGGTTTTAAAAGATGTAACTGTTTCTAAATCTAAAGGCGTACTATCTCAAATTAATGTCTTAAATGCGCAATTAGCTACTGCTAAAATCAACCAAGCTAGAATAGCAAACCTTATTAAAGACAATGCGGCAACACAAAAACAGCTGGATGATATTAATGGAGAAATCAATGTTATTAAACAACAAATTGTTAGCATTGAAATTCAAAATGCCCCTGTTGTTAATGAGTTAAAAAACATTGATGTTCAAATAAAACAAGTAGAAGATCAAATTAAAAAAAGTAAAATTATCAATCCCATAAATGGAACTGTCTTAATCAAATATGCAGAACCACAAGAAATTACGTCTTTTGGAAAACCATTGTATAAAATTGCCGATTTAAACACCATGCAATTACGTGTTTATGTTAGTGAACCACAGCTTGAAAGTTTGAAAATTGGTCAGGAAGTTACTATTAAAATTGATTCTAAAACTGGTTTAAAAAGTTATAAAGGAGTAGTTGCTTGGATTGCCTCTGAAGCTGAATTTACACCAAAAATCATTCAAACCAAAGATGAGCGTGTTGCTTTAGTTTACGCCGTTAAAATCAATGTTAAAAATGATGGCGGCTTAAAAATTGGCATGCCGGCTGAAATGTGGTTAAATCTTTAAAATTGAATACAACAAATATTTTATAAATAATTTAAATAATAGCACAATGGATCAACATTTTTATAACGTCAACATTGCCTGGCAAAAGGACCGTAAAGGAGTTATGTGTTCACCAGAATTGCACAATAATTCAACTAAAGAAATGAACTGCATTGAGGTTGCAACGCCACCTGAATTTGAAAAAGGAATGCCTAACATTTGGTCTCCAGAACATTTGTTTACTGCAGCTGTAAGCAGTTGCTTAATGACCACTTTTTTAGCTATTGCTGAATATTCAAAATTTGAATTTATAAGTTTTAAATGCGAATCAAAAGGGATATTAGGAAAAGTTGATGGCAAGTTTGTAATGACAGAAGTATTATTGTTTCCAGAAGTCTTCATTGCTGATGAAAGCCAGAAAGATAAGGCACTTCGTATTCTTGAAAAATCTGAAAAAGCCTGTTTAATTTCAAATTCCATTACTTCTAAAGTTACCATGGAGCCTAAAATAACAGTTCAAAACTAATACTTAGTGAGTATTACTCTAAACCATATTAGTAAATCTTATAAAAATGTTCAGGCATTAAATGATATTTCTTTTAATGTTAAAGCAGGCGAATTGTTTGGTCTTATTGGTCCAGATGGTGCCGGAAAAACAACCTTATTTCGAATCCTAACAACCCTATTAACAGCTGATTCAGGAAGTGCAACTGTTTCAAATTTTGATGTCGTTAAAGATTATAAAAAAATAAGAAATTCTGTTGGCTACATGCCTGGTAAATTTTCTCTATATCAAGATTTAACCGTAGAGGAAAATCTAAATTTTTTTGCAACTATTTTCGGAACGACCATTAAAGAAAACTATGATTTAATAAAGGACATTTACGTTCAAATAGAACCTTTTAAAAATCGAAGAGCAGGAAAACTTTCAGGCGGAATGAAACAAAAACTTGCTTTATGCTGCGCCCTAATTCATAAGCCAGAAGTGCTTTTTTTAGATGAACCAACAACGGGAGTTGATCCGGTATCTCGAAAAGAGTTTTGGGATATGCTAAAAAGATTACAGCAAACGGGCATTACTATTTTGGTTTCTACGCCATATATGGATGAGGCGGCGCTCTGCGATAGAATTGCCTTTATTCAAAATGGTTCCATTTTAGAAATTGATTCACCGCAAGAAATCGTCAAGCATTTTTCAAAAACACTATATAATATTAGGGCTCATAATATGTACCAATTAATGGAAAGTCTTAGTCATTATAAACATACTTTTAGTGCGTATCCTTTTGGTGAATATGTTCACTATTCTGATAATAGGATGGACATGAATCCAAATGAATTGCATATGTATTTAGTATCGAAAGGTTTGAATGAAATAATAATTGAAGTAACACAGCCAACCATTGAAGATACTTTTATGGCTTTGGCAAAATAATATCATGGAAAACGTCATTGAAGCTATCGGATTAACAAAGTCGTTTGGTGCTTTTACAGCGGTTAATGCCATTTCATTTCATGTACAAAAAGGGGAGATTTTTGGATTTCTTGGTGCTAATGGGGCAGGAAAAACAACTGCTATAAAGATGTTAATCGGCATAGCCAATCCCACTTCCGGAGCAGCTAAAGTCGCAGGGTTTGATGTGTTTACAGAAGCAGAATCTATAAAAAGAAATATTGGATATATGAGCCAGAAATTTGCTTTGTATGATGACTTAACCGTTAAGGAAAACATTACGTTTTTTGGAGGTATTTATGGGTTGACAAGAGCTGCTATTAAAACAAAAACTCAAGCTCTTATTGATGAGTTAAATTTAGAAAATGTAGCGAATCATTTAGTGGGTTCATTACCATTAGGCTGGAAACAAAAAATATCGTTCTCAGTGGCCTTATTACATAACCCTAAAATTGTATTTCTTGATGAACCAACAGGAGGTGTTGACCCTATTACCAGACGCCAGTTTTGGGAAATGATTTATAAAGCAGCTCATCAAGGTACTACCATATTTGTGACAACGCATTATATGGATGAGGCAGAATACTGTGACCGCGTTTCAATTATGGTTAATGGAAAAATTGAGGCTTTAGATACACCAAAAAATCTCAAAAAAACCTATAAAGCAGAGAATATGAATGATGTCTTTTTAAAATTGGCTAGAGGATGAAAAATCGAAAATATATCGGGGATAAAATAATTATATATTTTTCCAATTAGGAAATAAAGAACAATAAAAAAGAATACATGAGATTGTTTTTAGGTTTTGTAAAAAAAGAATTCTACCATATCCTTCGAGATAGGCGTTCATTATTCATTTTATTCGGCATGCCTATTATTCAAATCTTACTCTTTGGATTTGCAATTACCAATGAAATTAACCACGTTAATATTGCCATATTTGACCATTCAAAAGATGTAACAACTCATGAAATTATTAATAAAATTTCAGCGTCTTCTTATTTTACAATCAACCAACTTATTAACAATGAGAAGGATATTGAATCGGTATTCAAAAAAGGAAAAATAAAAGCTGTTTTAATTTTTGAAAGAGATTTTAATAAAAAACTTATTACTAATAAAAGCCCAACGGTTCAAATAATTGCAGACGCTACAGATCCCAATACAGCCAATACCATTTCAAATTATATTAATGCCATTATACAAACTTATGTCAAAGAAATAAATAAGGATGTTCCTGTAGTTTACCAAATAAACGCACAATCGCATATGGTTTATAATCCTGAGCTAAAAAGTGTTTTTATGTTTGTCCCAGGCGTCATGACCGTTATTTTAATGTTAGTTTCCGCCATGATGACTTCCATATCAATCACAAGAGAAAAGGAATTAGGAACTATGGAAATTTTGCTGGTTTCACCGTTAAAGCCTATCCAAGTAATCGCTGGAAAAGTTATTCCTTATGTTTTCTTATCCGTAATTAATGCCATGGTTATAATAGTTTTGAGCATTTTTATATTTAAAATGCCTGTTCAAGGAAGTCTAATTTTATTAGGGTTTGAAAGTGTTTTATTTATTATTACCGCATTGGCTTTAGGTATTTTGATTTCAACAATTTCTGCAACACAACAAACAGCAATGATGATTTCATTAATGGGTTTAATGCTTCCGGTAATTATTTTATCTGGTTTCATTTTTCCTGTTGGCAGCATGCCACTTCCTTTACAAATAATTAGCAATATCATCCCTGCAAAATGGTTTATAATCATCTTAAAAGCCATCATGCTTAAAGGAGTTGGTATCATGTATATATGGAAAGAAACCCTCATTTTATTAGCTATGACCTTGTTTTTTATTATTCTAAGTACAAAAAAATATAAAATCAGATTAGAATAATGAAGATTATTATTTTTATAATTCAGAAGGAGTTTAAGCAGATTTTTAGAAATAAAGGCATGTTACCTATTATTTTCATAATGCCTTTAATTCAGCTCATTATACTTTCTAATGCAGCAACTTTTGATATAAAAAATATCAAATTTTCATATATTGATAATGACCATTCCTCCTACTCTAGAAATCTAATTCGTAAATTTGAGGCTTCCAAATATTTTCATGTTATAACATCTTTTCCCAATGAACATTTATCAAATTCAGCCATGTTAAATGGTGATGTTGACATTGTTTTAGAAATACCACAACACTTTGAACGAAATCTAACAAAAGACAAGCACACGAATTTAAGCGTAACCATTAATGCTATTGATGGTGCTGCTGCGGGTGTCGAAAATGTTTATATAAATCAAATCATACAGAACTTTAATAGGCATATTAAATTAAAATTAATGCAACCTAACGATGCTCAAATCACAAATTTGAATATTATTTCAATTCCGTCATTTTGGTATAATAAAACGCTTAATTATAAAACATTTATGGTGCCTGGAATATTAGTTTTATTAGTAACCATGATTACCCTGTTTCTATCTGGAATGAACATTGTTCGTGAAAAAGAAATTGGAACTTTGGAACAAATTAATGTCACTCCTATCAAAAAAAGTCAATTTATAATTGGAAAATTATTTCCTTTTTGGATTATTGGTATAGGGATACTAAGTATTGGTTTAATCATTGCTAAAGTTTTATTTAAAGTGCCTATTATTGGCAACTTTGGCTTGTTATATTTATATACCTCTATTTATATCTTTGTGATACTAGGTATTGGTTTATTCATTTCTAACTTTACAGATACACAGCAACAAGCCATGTTTATTTCATGGTTTTTTATGGTTATTTTTATTTTGATGAGTGGCTTGTTTACACCCATCGAAAGTATGCCGAAATGGGCACAAATAATAACAGAATTCAATCCAATAAAGTATTTCGTTCAGGTAATGCGTATGGTTATGCTTAAAGGATCTGGTATTGTTGATATTTTGCCTCAATTATTAAAAACAATACTTTATGCATTTATTATGAATGGTTTGGCTGTTTGGAGTTATAAGAAAACTAGTTAAGTTGTTAATAGCAAGTGTTCTTTGGGATTTTTATTTAAAGGGATTTGAATAATTATAAAATTATAACTTCAGATTTAAAGTCATGTCAATAATTTAGATATTTTTGATAAGGTATTTCAATTTTTCTATATGAAAAAAAAGCTTAATGAACTTGCTGCCACTGCTATTTGTGGAAATGATATAAGTTCTTCATGTCTGTATGTTTCAGCACTTGCCATAGTTTATGCGGGTCAATTTGCCTGGATTTCATTACTAATAGTGTCTGCTGTACTTTATCTATTTAGAAAAATTTATGGCGAAGTTGTTGGAGCTTTACCTTTAAACGGAGGTGCTTATAATGCCCTACTTAATACTACTAAAAAATCTACAGCCTCATTTGCTGCCTCATTAACTGTATTATCTTATATGGCAACGGCAGTTATTTCTGCTAGCGAGGCCATTAAATATGCTCATAGTTTATGGAGTGGAATCCCTATCGTTTTTGCTACCATCCTATTATTACTGGTGTTTATGGGATTAGTTATTTTAGGGATTGGTGAATCATCCAAAGTAGCTATTACCATATTTATCTTTCATTTAACTTCATTAGTTATACTTTGTTTTTTTAGTATTTATTTTTTGATTGATAATGGGTTTGAAACACTCATCACAAATTTCAAAGCTCCTGTTGAAGGAGGTGTTACTAAAGCCTTGTTTTTTGGATTTGCAGCGGCCATGCTGGGTATCAGTGGTTTTGAAAGTTCAGCAAATTATGTAGAAGAACAAAATAAAGGCGTTTTTCCAAAAACCTTAAAGAATATGTGGATTATTGTGACTGTCTTTAATCCCTTGTTGGCTTTTTTAGCCCTAGCCATTATCCCGCTTTCAACCATCGATGCCAATGAAGAAACCCTTTTATCTTTTATGGGGGATTTAACTGGAGGAAACTGGCTTTTATATGTTATTTCAATTGATGCTGCATTGGTTTTAAGTGGTGCCGTTTTAACCTCTTATGTGGGTGTTGGAGGTTTAGTGGAACGTATGGCATTAGACCGGATTTTACCAAAGGAAATTTTAAGAAAAAATAAAAGAGGGAGTTCCTTTCTAATATTTATAGCCTTTTTCTTATTATCCGTTTCTGTATTATTAATTACGGAAGGTAATTTAGAAAAGTTAGCTGGCGTTTATACGATTGCCTTTTTAGGTGTTATGGTATTATTCGGAATCGGTAACCTGCTTCTCAAAGTTAGAAGAAATAAATTACCAAGACCAGAAAAAGCGAGTTATCCAGCTGTTATACTTGCCATCATTGGTATTATTTTAGCACTCATAGGAAACATCATTTTAAACCCTGAATATCTAGCTATTTTTATGGAATATCTTATCCCTACCATATTAGTTGTTGGTTTCATGCTATATCGTACACAAATTTTAAAAGGAGTGCTTTTATTTCTGGATTATATTACACCTTCAAATAAGCATTTTTTTAGCACCACAAAACGTAAAATTAATGTTGCCATTAGACACATAAACGCACAAGAGTTCGTGTTTTTCACTAAAGGCGATAATGTTGCAGGAATTAATGAAGTATTACAATATATATTAGCCAATGAAGATACCAGACGACTTAAGATAGTTAATGTTTTAAAGGAAGGTGAAAATATACCGATAGGCCTAAAAAATGACATTCAAGTATTAGATAGAGCGTATCCGAATATTGTCATTGAATTAGTTGAAGAACCGGGTGTTTTTGGTCCGGATAAAATTCATGAATTATCAGATCGCTGGAAAATTCCGGTAAATTTTATGTTTATTGGATCTCCAGGAGATAAATTTCCTTATAAATTACATGAATTAGGAGAAGTAAGATTAATTATTTAGAAGGTCCTTTATATAAAACATTTAAAATCAATCCTCCTATTATAAGTGCAATTCCTAGTAAACTCCAAAAGGTATACACTTCACCAACCCAAAAAAGACCAATGAGTAAAGTAAAAATAACCTCAATATATTTTAATGGTGCTACTTGGTTGGTTGAGGCGGTTTGAAAAGCTTTTGTCATATAGACTTGTCCAAAGTATCCAAATACTCCTAAACTAAATAATAAAACCCATTCTATACCCTTTGGCGTTACCCAATTACTAATGGACAAAACGCCGCCCGTAATAGTTGCTATTACCATAAAATAGTTGACTACCACCACAGGGTGTTCACTTTTTCCTATTTTACTGATAATAATATAAACAAACCCACTAAAAACAGAGGCTACCAAAACTAAGAAAAGACCATAGGTATTAACGCTTGTGTCAAAACCCTTTAAAATTAGAACTCCAGAAAATGCCATCATAAAAAACAACCATTGCAAGGGTTTCACTTTTTCCTTTAAAAATATAATGGCAAAAAAAGTAGCGAAAATGGGCGCTATATATCGCAATGAAACAGCCGTTCCCACGGGTAAATATTTGATTGACATAAAGAAAAAGGTCATTGAAGTAACACCGACCAAACCTCTTAATATCAGCATTTTATTATTGTTTCCAATAATTGGTATTTTATTTTTTATAAGGAATCCAAAAGTAAAAAACAAAGAACTTATTGATCTAAAAAATACAATTTCATGCGCATTGATAGCCACCAAATACTTGACAGTCACATTCATACAAGCAAATGCCAAAGTACTTATAATCATAAATTTTATGGCATTTCTAATCTCCACTTGTTACATAGCTTATTTTGAAAATAATTACTATTCTGGTATTTGCTGACTCAAACAATGCAATGTCCCGAAACCCCATATTAAATCAATGGCACTAATCCCTATAACTTCTCTGCTAGGAAAACAGCTTGCAATAATATTTAAAGCCTCCCTGTCATGAACATCATTAAATGTTGGAACTAAAACACATTGGTTCAAAATTAAAAAGTTGGCATAACTAGCGGGAATATGAATACCATCAAATAATAAAGGTGTTGGCATAGGCAATACTACAACCTTCGGTGGTTTCCCATTTTCTAAAACAGCTTTTTTTAGTCGATTTAAATTGTCTTGTAGTGGTTTGTAATTTTTATTTTTAGGATTTGATTCAATAACGGTTATAATAGTATCTTCATTAACAAACCGGCATAAATCGTCAATATGACCGTGTGTGTCATCACCAACAATACCGTCGCCAATCCAAATGACATTACTAATGCCTAAATACTCTTTGAAGATGGCTTCATAATCATCTTTAGTAAAATTTTTATTTCTAATTTGTACGGTTGGATGCAATAAACATTCTTCTGACGTTAATAAAGTACCTTTTCCATTTACATCAATGGCACCTCCTTCCAAAACAACGGGTTTACCTTTAAATGTAACCTGTGTTAATGGGAGGTTTAAATGTTTCGAAACTATTGATGGAACAAATTTATCAAGTTGGAAATTGGTATACTTTGCCCAGCCATTAAAATTAAAGTTTAAGGCTTCTCGTTTCAAACCATTTTTAACTATAATCGGACCAGAATCGCGCATCCAGCTTCTGTTGGTTTTATGAATAATGAAAGAGATATTAGAAATATTTACATGTGCTATTTCTAGCATTTCCAAAACCTTTGCCTTTAGTTTCTCATTAGCAACTACTAAAAAAACGGTTTCTACTAAAGCTACTTTTTTAATAAACTCCACAAAAGCCCATTGGATTGCTCCGTACTTTCCCGGCCAATCATTACCATTATGTGGAAAGCAGAGTAATAATCCCTGTTGCTTTTCCCATTCTGCTGGAAATCTTCTCATTAGTCTATGGCGCGTTTCGTTATATCACCAAAAGCATCAATACGCCTATCTCTGAAAAACGGCCAGTTTTGACGTACATTTTCTTGTAAATCTAAATCGACTTCAGCGATTAGTATTTCTTCTTTATCATGTGAAGCCTGCGCTAAAATTTCTCCTTGTGGGCCCGCAATAAATGAGGCTCCCCAAAATTCTAAACCATCCGTATTTGGTAAATATTTTTCTAAGCCAATTCTGTTTGCAGCGGCCACATATACACCATTAGCAACAGCATGTCCTTTCATAACATTCATCCATGCACCATATTGATTCAACCCATACTCTTCTTTTTCTTTAGGATGCCAGCCTATAGCTGTTGGATAAAATAATACGTCAGCACCTTTTAAAGCTGTGAGTCTTGCTGCTTCAGGATACCATTGATCCCAACAAATAAGCACGCCCACATTTCCTTTTTTTGTAGTATTCGATTTAAAACCTAAATCTCCTGGTGTGAAATAAAACTTTTCATAAAAATGAGGATCATCGGGAATATGCATTTTACGATATAACCCTGCCTCAGAACCATCAGTATCCAGAATATATGCACTATTATGGTAAATACCAGACATTCGTTTTTCAAAAAAAGGAACAATAATGACAACACCCAATTCCTTGGCTAAAGCACCAAAGGCATCAAAGGAAGTACTGTAAAGTGGCTCTGCAAATGAAAAATTATTGGTATCCTCACTCTGGCAAAAATAATGACTGCTATATAGCTCTGGTAATGAAATCACTTCTGCCCCTTTATTGGCAGCTTCTTTCACCCAACTTAAACATTTCTTTAAATTATTCTCAGGTTTGTCATTTAAGTTAAGTTGAACGACTGCAATTTTATAGGTTCTATTTCCCATGTATTTAGATTAAGAATACAAAAATAGTTATTTAGATTAGAATAGATAAATTGTAAATCAAATTCCATTAAATTACCAGTCAATCGGTCGGTAATCTTTTAAAAATTTACCACACCAATGCTTGCCGGTATTTATGCCGTCAAAAAGAGGATCCATAACTCGCGCAGCCCCATCTACTATATCTAACGGGGGTTGAAAATCATGCACTTCAGCCTTGTGTTTTGCCAAATCTACCGGATCTTCATCGGTTACCCATCCTGTATCAACCGCATTAATAAAAATACCATGTTTTGCTAAATCATCCGAAGCTGTATGTGTCAACATATTTAAAGCGGCTTTTGCCATATTCGTATGAGGATGACGTGACTCTTTGTAAAATCGATGAAACTTTCCTTCCATGGCAGACACATTAATAATATGCTTTTTCCCGGTATTATCATGCTTCATAATTTCAGAAAGTCTGTTACAAAGTACAAATGGCGCCACAGAATTAACTAATTGTACTTCAATCATTTCCGTAGTCTCAATTTCACCAAGTTTTAATCGCCAACTATTTGTTTTACGCAAATCAACTTGCTGTAAATCAGCATCTAATTCTCCTTCAGGAAATACTTCCTTAGCGACTAATGAATTATCAAAACTATAAGGAATTTGAGAAAGTTTAGCCGAAGCCCTTAAACCAATTCCTGGTTCAGGTCCGTGCCAGGTTACGGGCATGTTTTGGTTAGAGGAAGCACCTGAAGTTAGAACCTTTAATTCTTGCAAACAACTTTCATGATCCACCAATAAATCTTTAGCAAATTTTGGCAATGACTCCAGTGGACGTTCTTCATTCTGCATTAGGTGTGCATAAAAACCAGCAGGCCTTCTCACTGTTTGAGCCGCATTGTTAATGAGAATATCCAAGCGTTTATATTTTTGCTCAATAAAGTTGCAAAAAATCTCGACACTAGGAATGTGTCTTAAATCTAATCCATGAATTTTTAATCGATGTCCCCATTCGGTAAAATCAGCTTCTTTTGAAAAACGCAAAGCGCTATCTACAGGAAATCGTGTGGTTGCGATAACCGTCGCTCCTGCACGTAAACACATTAAAGTAATATGGTATCCAATTTTTAAACGAGAACCCGTAATAACAGCTACCTGTCCTCTTAAATCAGCTGTTTGAAATCGTTTAGCATAATTAAAATCACCACAGTCAGTACACATGGTATCATAAAAATGATGCAAAGTTGTAAATTCTTCTTTGCAGACATAACAGTTTCTGGGAGATTGAAGTTCAAGTTCCTTTTTGTTTTCTAAATCAATAGGAGATAATAATTTAGGTGCTACAAAAACCACAGATTCTCTAGCACTTCTTATTCCGGTTTCTTTTCTTGCTGTTCTATCCTTAGCTGCTAATCTCCGTTTTTCAGCTTTCTTAGCATCCTTTTTCCATTTAACAAATTCCAGTTTATTAGGACGAGACAATTTACCTGAAGCCTTAATTAAAGCTATACGCTGTTCTTCTGGGATTTCAAAAATTTGATTAGAATTAGAAATCAATCGTTCTAAAATATCAATACATTTATTTATTTCTTCAGAAGAAATTTTGGTGTCCTGATTCATATTCTCTTTAACCATAGAAATACTTTGTTGATATAAAAATGAGCAAAATTAGTTTAATTTTATTCTCAAAAAGCAGATTATCTTAAGGTTCTGATATTTTTTTTTGAATTAATAAAATATACGCCTGTTAATAATATGGCAGCGGCAAAAATAGATTGCCCTGTAATAGTTTCATCTAGAACAAACCATCCCAATAATAATGCTATTACTGGGTTTACATAGGCCGAAGTTGAAACTTTTTCAGTAGAAACGACTTTAAGTAAATAATTAAATGACGTAAATGCCACTATGCTTCCAAATAACACTAAAAGACCCATTGATACTTTTACTGGTGTTGTCCATAGAAATGGTGACAGCCATTCTTCACCAATAATAAAACTGGTAATCCCCAATAATATGCCTCCTGAAAGCATTTGATACCCAGTATTTATAAAAAAATTTGAAGGTAATTCTGCCTTAGCAACAAACAAGCTACCAAAACTCCAGCTAATCACACAGGTAAAAATCATCATGATTCCTAAAAGTGTATTTTCTTGAAATACCAGTTCCTTTTGACTAACCAATAAATACATTCCAATTACTCCTAAAATTATTCCGATAACTGACATGCCTTTAATTTTTTTTCCATCAAGCATCCGCATAAGAATCAATACCATTAAAGGCTGTGTTGATGCTAATAGTGCTCCAAAACCACTGTCTACATACTTTAAAGCCCAAACAAACACCCCATTCCCATAAGCCAAAAATAAAAACCCAGCTATGACACAATTAATAAGTTGTTTTTTGTTGATTGCTAAACTAAGCTTCATAAACTTAGCGATGACGAAAATTAAAACGCCGGCAGTTATAAAACGAATAGACGCCAAAAAAAGAGGTGAAATTTGTGTTACCGCTATTTTGTTTAGGAGATATGTTGAACCCCAAATAACATAAATAGCGATAAAGGCTAATACGATAAGAACCGTTTTACGAGGTAAGCCCATAGAATAAATTTCAAAGAATTAAATTGATAAATTTAGATATTTAAATTTTCATTAAATATCTCGGTAACAATATTTTTATCTAAAGAAAGACGTTCGCCTGTTTCTCCCTTTTTATTATAATCAAGTTTATTGACAACATAACGCATCACCTCTTTTCTCGCCACATCACGATCATTTCCTTTTACAACAATCCATGGTGAATGGGGTTTCGCTGTTTTTTTGAACATGGCTTCTTTATAAAAAGTAAATTCTTCCCATTTGGATTGAGCCTGCACATCTACACTACTTAATTTCCATTGCTTTAATGGGTTGTGCACGCGGTCGTCAAGCCGTCTTTTTTGTTCTTCAGCATCAATTGAAAACCAAAATTTAAAAACATGAATCCCATCTTGCACGAGCATTTTCTCCAATGAAACTACTTGACGGTTAAATAAGTTATATTGCTTTTTTGAACAAAATCCCATGACAGGTTCTACTACTGCCCTATTATACCAGCTTCTATCGAATAATACAATTTCTCCGGGTCCTGGTAAATGCTCAATATATCTTTGAAAATACCATTGACCATCTTCTTTTTCTGTAGGTTTTGAAAGTGCCACCACTTTAAACAAACGCGGATTCAAAAATCGAATAAAACGCATGATTGCTCCTCCTTTTCCAGCAGTATCTCTACCTTCAAATAAAATAAGTATACGCTGATTGGTCTCTTTAATGTGCTGCTGTAACCAAACTAGTTCTGTTTGTAAATTGATGTATTCTTGATCTTGTTCTAGAAGATGTAACGCCACTTAATACGTAAGTTTTATTTAATAACTGATTAAAGTCGGATAGAAGGTTAGATTTTCTTTACGCGAACAGCGTTCATTCCTTTTTGACCTTTTTCAAGTTCATATTGAACCTTATCATTTTCCTGAATGTCTTCAAGCAAACCACTTACATGAACAAAATATTTTTCTTGGGAGTCACTATCGATAATAAAACCAAATCCTTTTGAAGAATCAAAAAATGATACTTTTCCTTTTCTCATCGGATCTTCTTCTTCTCTTTCTTCTTTCTTGGGAACACCAATTTCAATACTTTCAGCTTCAACTTTTACCTTCATGGAAGGATCTGGTGGCGTATCAGTTAAATTGCCATTATAATCTACATAAGCAAATTGAATACCTTGAGGATTTTCTTTTGATTCAGCTTTTCTGGCTTCTTTTTTCTTTTGTTTTTCTTCTCGTTTCTTTAAGCGTTTTTTTTCCTTTTCAATTTTATTAAACGTCACTTGCGATTTTGCCATTGTTTATGTTTTCTTGCTTTAAATTAATACTTGTTTTTTATGCGAATTTAATTTTTTATAAAATCTTGAACGAGAAATTTTTACGTAATAAAAAAATTATACAAAATTGCCTTAACATGCTTATATGCAGTAAAGGTAGTATAAATTTTAAGTATCTAAAAATTAGTATAATAAATTTAAATCATAACCATTATTACTCTTTAGGAGCATAACCATGTATTGATTCAAAAATCTCATCAAAATTTGAACGTAAATAGGCATTTAACTTTTTTCTATACTCTCCTTTAAGCCATTCTACAAAATTAAAAGTACTTTTACTTATACATTTTGTGTACCTATTTATTCTAAAATCTATATCCTCACCAAGTAATTTAGCCAAGGCCAGCGCATCATAAACATCTTCACTATTTTCAACACATATTTTAGCATGCTGAGCGATAGAACGCTCTAAAACAACTTTTGAAGATTCACCATTTCTTATAGAATCTATATAGGTTTCGTGGATGTTAAAGCTTACTTCCTCTGATTTTGAAAACTCTTCCCTTAAGGCATCAGGCATTTCATATCTAAAATTACTCTCAAGTTCTTCATCGTTTAATAATGAATCTAAATAATAATTTGGAGACCTAAAGATTCGTTGCCAATCTAGACTATCACCCCATGGACCAAAGCGATAGAAATTATTTCCTAAATCGATTACATCAAACTCCTTTTTGTTCTTCAATATACGTGAACCACGACCAATCATCTGATAATACAAGGTTAATGATTTGGTAGCTCTGTTTAAAATAATACTTTCTACAGTAGGCTCATCAAAACCAGTGGTTAAAATGCTCACAGAAGTTAATATCGCATCGGGTGTTTTTTTAAACCATTTTAAAATAAGAGCTCGTTCTTTTTTAGTGTTGGTGTTATCTAGATGGGCTATTGGATAACCCGCAGCCCTAAAGGTGTCATAAACATGTAAAGATGTATTAATACCATTATTAAAAATGAGTGTCTTTTTTCCTTTTGACCGCTCTTCATAAGCACTTAATAACTTTGTAAGCATGTCATTATCAGTATACAAATCTTCAGAAGACTTCACTGTATAATCACCATTAGCACCAACAACCAATGATGTTAAGCCCACATTATAAGTAAACATATTGGCCCGTGACAAAAAACCATTTTCTATTAATGATTCAATAGATTCACCAACAATTAATTCATCATAATTATCTGTCATTGGTAATTCTATACTGGAACTTAATGGTGTTGCTGTAACCCCTAAAACGAATGATTTACTAAAAAATTTAAAGAGTTTTGTGAAAGAATTATAATGAGCCTCATCAATGATCACTAATCCAATATCTGAAATATCTAATTTGTCGTCATTCAGACGATTATTCAGCGTTTCAACCATGGCCACAAAACAGCTGAATTGATTTTGATCATCCAACTTGGCTTTGCTGTCAATAACTTTATTTAAAACACCAAATTCTGACAGAACCGAAGACGTTTGCTTACAAAGCTCAATTCTATGAGTCATCACCAATACCTTTTTATTGTGATGCTTTAAGTATTGTCTTACTATTTCAGAAAATATAACTGTTTTTCCGCCACCTGTAGGCAATTGATATAATAAATGATAATCATCGGGAGCTTCTTCAAACAACTTAAAAATTTGATTAATTGCTCCTTTTTGATATGCGTATAATTCCTTACCTTCTTTTCTTTCTTCTAACTCAGTCTTTTTTGACATATAGGCATTTTGATTGCGTGCAAAAATAACATCTTTAAAAGGTTTATAACGAATGATTAATCGTTTTTTTATTTTTATGTAACAAAAAATGTAAAGTTGCTTCTAATAAATTAACTAATAACATTAAATACTATTGAATTAATTTAAAACCAATCTGTAATATGAAAAATTCTATTCTAAAATTTAGCACGACTTTTATTCTTTTTGTTGGTTTAGTATTTCAAGTAAATGCTCAAACCGTTTCAGGTTCATGGAAGGGTACTTTAGATGTTCAAGGTATGCAAATTCCACTTGTTTTTGACGTTAGTGAAGAAGCAGGAGTATTCAATTGCACTATGGATAGTCCTTCTCAAGGAGCTACAGGTATACCTATGGATGAAACAAAGTTTTCAGAGAGTACTATTACTATTATTTCCAGTAAAATCGGAATAAAATATATAGGCACTTTATTAGACAATACATTAACTGGTACCTTTTATCAAGCTGGAATGGAAATTCCGTTAAACCTTGAAAGAAGTGAAAAAGTTTTACCTGGTAATGTAATGTTGCCAACATCAAAAGCAGATTTAGACAAACTGGCTAATTGGAATCCTGAAAATTTTAAATATACAGTTGAAGATTATTTTGCAAAACCCAAAGCAAGATCATTTAGTTTTTCTCCTAATGGTTCCTACATGTCTTACCGTGAAAAAGATGAGAATTTAAAAAATCACGTGTATGTTAAAAATTTAGAAACAGGGGAAGTTAAACGTGTTATTGAAGAAAAAGAGGAACTTATTAGAGGATTTGGATGGGCTAATGATAGTAGGTTAGTTTATATTATGGACAAAGGTGGTAATGAAGACTATCATTTATTTGCTGTTGATATTGACGGCAAGAACCAAAAAGAATTAACGCCTTTTAACGGAGTAAAAGTGGATATTTTAGAAGGTTTAAAGGAAGATAAAGACCATATGATCATTTCAATGAATCAAAACAATCCTCAAATATTTGAACCATATAAAATAAATATTGCCACCGGCGAATTACAACAATTATATAAAAATGAGGATGTTGCAAATCCTATTATGGGATATGTGTTTGATAAAGATGGAAATCTGAGAGGATTTTCAAAATTAAAAGATGGTGTTAATATTGAACTTTATTATACCCTTGACGGAATAAATTATAACTTAAAAAAGCAATTAAGTTGGAAAGATGCATTTTCAATTATAAGTTTTAATTATGCCTCTAAGAATACTCATGAAGCCTATGTTTCATCAAATCTTTTTAGTGATAAATCAAAAATCTACTTATACGATTTAAAGGAAGATAAAATTATTAAAGAAATATTTTCAAATGACAATTATGATGTTTCTGGCTTAAATTTATCAAGAAATAGAGGTTATGAATTGGATTACTTCAGTTATGAAGGTGATAAAAATGTAATTGTTCCTGTGAGTAACTATTACAAAAAACTTCATAAAAGAATTACCTCTAAGTTTCCCAATTACAACTATAGCATCGCCGATGTGACAGATGATGAAAGCAAATATTTAATCTTTCTTCAAAGTGATAAATTATATGGAGTCTATTATTCTTATGACGCCAAAAAGGATGAGTTTCAATTACTGTATAATTTAATGCCTCAATTGGTAGAAAAAGATATGGCAGAAATGCGTCCAATTACATTTACGAGTAGAGATGGAAAAACCATTCATGGCTATATAACGCTTCCCAAAGAAGCTTTAAATGGAAAAAAGGTACCTGTTATTGTAAATCCACATGGAGGTCCACAAGGAATTAGAGATTCTTGGGGATTTAATCCTGAAGCACAATTATTTGCGAGTCGTGGTTATGCAACATTACAAGTTAATTTTAGAATATCTGGCGGGTACGGTAAAGAGTTTTTGGAGTCTGGATTTAAAGAAATAGGCAGAAAGGCAATGGATGATGTAGAAGATGGTTTACAATATGTGGTTAGTCAAGGTTGGGTGGATAAAGATAATGCTGCTATTTATGGAGGTAGTCACGGAGGTTATGCTGTTTTAAGAGGTTTGACTAAAACACCTGATTTATATGCTTGTGGTGTTGATTATGTTGGGGTTTCAAATTTATTTACTTTTATGAATACCATTCCTCCTTATTGGAAGCCTTACTTAAAAATTATAAAAGAGATTTGGTATGATGAGTCTATTCCAGAAGAAAAAGTTATTATGGAAGAAGTCTCCCCTGTTTATCAAATAGATAAAATTAAAAAGCCTCTGTTTGTAATTCAAGGCGCTAATGATCCAAGGGTCAATATAGATGAATCTGATCAAATAGTTAGTGCATTAAGAAACAAAGGATATGATGTGCCTTATATGGTGAAATATGATGAAGGTCATGGTTATGGAAAAGAAGAAAATAGAATTGATCTTTATAAAGCAATGATGGGTTTTTATGCAAAGCATTTAAAAAAAGAAATAGTACAGCCATTAAAAGATTAACTTAAAATTAAAAATGAAAAAAAAAGCCTCTTAAAATATTTAAGAGGCTTTTTTATAGTCTTTTAAAAGCTATTCCTTAACAATAATAATAGTAGCTTTTACATTTACAGATAACGCCCAGTAATTTGAAGTTATGACGTTTTGCTGATCATCAACCACTTTAAAAAACGCCGTATTAGGCATAAGATATCCCTCAGTTAAAGCTAAAAAATCAATTTTATTAAAACCATCTTTTAAATCAAGTTTAAATCCTTGGCTTGCATTTGTTAACATAATTCGAGGATTAATAATTTCATCATTTACTGAAATATTAATATAATCACCATCTTGTTCCCCATAGTCACTATAAGTAACATAAACATATTTAGATTTTGTAGTAAAATCGCCAAAATATTGGTCGGTCGTACTTCCTTTAGCACCTAAATACATTTCTTGCTTAATAGACTCCATATTTTTACTTAATCGCTTTTCATACAACTCTCCAGGATTTCCAAAAGTTTCTCCAAACATTGAAAATTCCTTTTTTGGTACATTTAATTCTGAATTTGATTTAGGACTATTTAATCCACCAAAACTGTTATCTGGCGCAGGATTTAATGGAAATAAAATACTTGTACTGGCCGTATCCTTTTTACTTTCAATAGCAGGAATAGGTGTTGATTTTTTTTGACTATCAATTTGAGCATTGAGAGACAAAGCAAAACAAAAAAATACTATATAAATAAATTGAATTTTCATAAACTATAACAAATATATTATTTCAAAATAATAGATATTGGTCTTTTAAAATAATGAACAAAGATATTTTTTTAAATAAACAGTACCCATTCTTCTTAAGATATTTTACATTCATTTAACAATAATCATTCCTAAAAACATGAAATACACTCAGCGTCTAACTTAATTCCTCCACTATTATATTCTTAAACGTTAAAATTTGTTAATTTATTATTATGTTATGCATAGTACTGTAACATTTTTAAAGACATGTCGTCTATATAGTATAATCAATTAAAAAACAATTATCATGAGAACATTAGACAGTAATCAATTAACAGAATCTTTGAAAAATTCAAAAAAGTACAATTGGAATAGCAAAAGACGTTTTAGATAAATGATTATCAAAAAACAATCATCAAAAACTAAAATGGTAAGCAATTATGAAAACATTAAATAGCAACCAACTAATTCCATCTTTTAGTACTGGAAAAAGTCACAATTGGAACAACAAAAGACGTTACAGATAGGTAGCGTCTTTTTATTTATAAACATCAATCAAAAAGTATTTATTATTTACAAAATAAAATAAATACCATACATAATGTGAAATTATCCTTTTAATGTGCAAGGTTATTTAACGATATACCTTATATCGAATCAGTTTTTTTTAGAACGCCATAATCAATCAAAATCCTTTTTCTACCCCATTCTTTTGCAGCTTTTACATCAACGCCCATATAAATATCAATCTTATTTTTCCACCGAGCGTGCATTCTGTCCTTGACAAAATAGATACCGTCTAATCCCTTTATTTTAATAGGGGTATTATGCCTTAAACCTTTTTTTATTAAATCGTTTGACACTGCTACATATTTCATTCCTGGTTTTAAACTATCACCATAGGCCGTAATATGCGGATCTGAATCTGTTTGACTTTTTAGAGAGTTATAGGCCGTTGCGGTGACTTTAATTCTATGCCAAGTATATTTTTTTTCAAAATCGTCTTTACAACTACTCAAAAAAAGTAGACAGAACACTATACCATAAAACCTTAAAAACATGCATGTATCATTTTAATTAAGATACAATATACGTTTTATCCAATAAAACCTAATAAGCCAGTAATGATTTTAATGCTACTTCAAAATTATCTTTAGCCAAATATTGTTCCTCTAACTGCTTGATAAAAGGGATAGGTGTTTCCATGCTAGCCACTCGTTTAACCGGAGCATCCAGACTTTCAAAACATGCTTCCATAATGATTGCAGATATATCACTTGCAATACCACCAAACAAGGTGTCTTCTTGAAGTATAATAACACGCCCTGTTTTTTTTACTGAAGAAATAATAGTTTCTGTATCTAAAGGCTGCAGGGTCCTTAAATCAATGACATCAGCTTTTATATCCTTATTATTATCTAATACTTCTAATGCCCAGTGAACAGCTGCTCCATAAGAAATAACCGTAATTTGATTTCCTGATCTTATAAGCGAGGCCTTCCCAAATGGCAAAGTATAATACCCTGAAGGAACCTCTTGCCTGATACTTCTGTATAACCCTTTATGTTCAAAAAATAATACTGGATTAGGATCATTAATGGCCGTAGCAAGTAATCCTTTCGCGTCATATGGAAAAGCTGGATATGCAACTTTTAAACCGGGTGTTTTTGTAAACCAGGCTTCATTTGTTTGAGAATGAAATGGCCCTGCACTTACACCGGCCCCACAAGGCATTCTGATGACTACATCTGCCTCTTGATTCCATCTGTAATGTGATTTGGCTAAATAATTTACTAAAGGATTGAATCCGGTAGAAACAAAATCTGCAAACTGCATTTCAACAACACTTTTCAATCCTGCTATAGAAAGTCCCATTGCTACTTCAATAATTGAAGATTCACATATCGGGGTGTTTCTAACCCTATCTTTTCCAAATTTTTCTAGAAATCCTTCTGTGATTTTGAAGGCACCTCCATATTCAGCAATATCTTGACCCATCATAATTAAGTCTTCATGGACTTCCATACTGCGTTCTAAACCCTCAGAAATCGCATCTATAAAACGAATTTCTTTAAGTTCTGAATTATCGTTAAATTCTTGATATTTAAATGGTTTGTACACATCATTTAACTCTTCACTTTTATTTGGAACAATCAACTCTTCATCAAAAGCTAGTTTCAAATGTTCATTAATTTCACGAACGATATCTTCTTTAATAGCAGCTTCTTTTTCCTCATTTAAAACACCTTCATTTTTTAAAAAGTCTTGAAAATTCCGAACAGGATCCTTTTTTGCCCAAGCATCCATCAAATCTTGCGGAACATATTTGGTTCCACTTGCTTCTTCATGACCTCTCATTCTAAAGGTTTTAAATTCCAATAAAACGGGCCTAGGATTTTGTCTAATACTTATAGCTAATTCATTAACCTTTGCATAAACCTCTAGAATATTATTCCCATCTATAATATGGCTTTCTATTCCATAACCAATGCCTTTATCAGCTATATGCTCACATTTGTATTGTTCATTAGTTGGCGTGGATAATCCATAACCATTATTTTCCACACAAAACATCACAGGTAAGCCCCACACGGCTGCCACATTTAGAGCCTCATGAAAATCGCCTTCACTTGTTCCTCCTTCTCCTGTAAAAACAGCGGTGACTTCATTTTTATTTTTTAATTTACTGGCCAATGCTATGCCATCTGCTACACCAAGTTGTGGCCCTAAATGTGAAATCATCCCAATTATTTTATATTCTTGTGTGCCAAAATGAAATGATCTATCCCTGCCTTTAGTAAAACCAGAGGCTTTACCCTGCCATTGACCAAACAATCTGTTTAAAGGAATTTCTCTCGTGGTAAAAACTCCTAAGTTTCGGTGCATTGGTAAAATATATTCTTCAGGATTTAATGACATGGTAACCCCTACTGAGATAGCTTCCTGACCTATTCCAGAAAACCATTTGCTTATTTTTCCTTGGCGCAATAAAATAAGCATCTTCTCTTCTATCAATCTCGGCTTTAAAATATTTTTATAAATAACTATTAGTGTCTGATTATCAATATTTTGCCTATTATATTCTATATTATTTAACAAGGAAGATGGGCTCATATAAGGGTCTTTAATTATCGCATCAAATATACCATAAAATGGCAATTTGTTTTAAACAAGTTAAATAAATAATGATATCTGCACCTTACATTGTTTTTGTACATTTGTATCATATCCAATAAAACAATAAATAATGAATAGTATTCCAAGCGTTAACTTAAACGACTTTATTTCCGGAGATAATATAAAAAAACAAAAGTTTGTTAAAGAAATAGGTAAAGCCTATGAAGAAATTGGTTTTGTAGCCTTAAAAGGTCACTTTTTGGATGATGCATTGGTTGAAGATCTATATTCAGAAGTAAAGAATTTTTTCAATTTACCACTTGAAGTCAAACAAAAATATGAAATACCAGGAATTGGAGGTCAAAGAGGTTATGTGTCTTTTGGGAAGGAAAGTGCCAAAGGAAAAAAGGAAGGAGATTTAAAAGAGTTTTGGCATTTTGGACAATATGTTGAAAACAATCCTAAATTACAGGCAGAGTACCCTTCAAATGTTATCGTTGAAGAGCTTCCTAAATTTAATGAAATAGGAAAGGAAGCCTACAGAATGCTAGAAAAAACGGCTAAATATGTTTTACGTGCTTTGGCGCTGCATTTAGGTTTAAAGGAAACTTATTTTGATAATTATATTATCAATGGAAACTCTATCTTAAGACCTATTCATTACCCACCTATAACTACGGAGCCAAAAGAGGCCGTTAGAGCTGCGGCACATGGTGACATCAACTTAATTACCTTACTAATGGGCGCTCAAGGAAAGGGTCTACAAGTAAAGAATCACAAAGGAGAATGGATTGACGCCATTGCCGAACCTGATGAACTTATGATTAATGTGGGTGATATGCTTTCCAGACATACCAATAATAAATTGAAATCTACTATTCATCAAGTAATTAATCCCCCTAAAGAGTTATGGGGAACTTCAAGATATTCAATTCCCTTTTTCATGCATCCCATAAGTGAAATGAAATTAGATGTTTTAGAAGGTTGTATTGATGAAAATAATCCAAAGGCCTTTGATGATATCACTGCAGGTGAATTTTTAAATGAACGATTAATTGAATTAGGTCTGATTAAAAAATAATTCTATTTATAGTAATACTCTATTATGGATTTGCAAGATCAATTAAAAAATTTGTTCCCAGAACATATTCAGGAGGTTTCTTCAGATAAAACAGAAGACAACAATAGCCTTTGGTTACAAGACGAACCAATAATATGTAAATATGAAAAACGCAAAGGCAAACCCATCACTATTCTAGAAGGTTATACGGGCGCGAATGAGGATTTTAAACTTTTAGCCAAGGAAATAAAGCAAAAACTAAGCGTTGGCGGTAGTTTTAAAGATGACAAAATTATCATTCAAGGGGATTATCGTGATAAAATAATGCAAATGTTAAAAAACAAAGGATTTAATGTAAAACGTGTGGGAGGTTAACTAATGTCTGAAAAAACACTTCATATTACTAACGGAAGTATTTTGACCAGTATTCTAAAAGATTTGGACTACAGTGGAGACATCCTTACCTGGGAAGAAATGCTGTGCGAAGGTCCTACTCTGTCAAATATAAATTCAGATACTTTTTTAAAAAAGCGCGCTTCTTTTTTTAATACGTACTATGATATTGAATTAGATATTAAAGAAATTAAAGAAGAACTAAAAGTTCTTGACCATACAGAAAAGTATGATGAAATTATTCTTTGGTTTGAATATGATTTATTCTGTCATTTAAACATGCTTGCGGTGATTAAATTATTAGATCAAAAGAAAATAGAATTACCTCTTTATTTAGTTTGCAGTGGTAGAATTGAAGGAGAAAAAAACTTAAAAAGTTTAACTGAATTATCTCCTGTACAACTCAATAAACATTTTTCTGAAAGAATAAAATTAACAACTGAAGATATTGAATTAGTGAAAAGTATATGGAACATCTATTGTGGTAAAGATCATAATCTATTAAAGCCTTATATTCTTAAAAGTTCAAGTTTTAAATATTTAAATAATTGTCTAAAAGCACATTTGAAACGTTTTCCTGACTCTAAATCCGGACTCAATGTTTTAGAACAAAATCTTTTAGAAATTATTAAAGATCAAGATATTAAATCTAAAAATCAGCTATTGGGGTATGCCTTAAATTATCAGGGTTATTATGGTTATGGTGATATCCAATTCAATAGAATTATTGATAAGCTCGGCCTTTTTATTTCTTATGATGAAAAGGGACTTTCACTTAACCGCAAAGGTCACGAAGCCCTTTTAGGTCAGTACAACTATGCCTATGAAATGAATAATAATATTACCTTTGGCGGTGTTAATAAACTTGATTTTCAGTTTAATAAACAACAAAATAAACTCATTAAAACAATGCCCAATGCCCATTAAAGAATCTGAACTCATTTTGAATGCGAATGGTAGTGTGTATCATTTAAATTTAAAACCTGAAAACATAGCTGATACAGTCATTTTTGTAGGGGATCAAGACCGAGTTGAAAAAATTTCAAAATATTTTGATACGATTGATTTCAAAATACAAAAGCGAGAATTTAAAACACATACCGGCACTTATAAAGGAAAACGTATTTCTGTAATTTCTACTGGAATTGGCCCAGATAATATTGATATTGTTTTAAATGAACTGGATGCTCTTGTAAATATTGATTTAAACACAAGACAACCAAAAAAAGAATTAACCAGCCTCAATATTATAAGAGTTGGAACATCAGGTTCCTTACAAAATGATATTCCGGTAGACTCTTTTGTATTAAGCACTCATGGATTAGATTTAAATGCTATGTTACATGCTTATCAAATAGATCCGGTCACCAATCCAGAAATTGAAAACGCATTCATTACACACACTCATTGGAATTCGAATAAAGGACGACCTTTAATTATTAACAATGATTCAAGTTTAGAAAAAAAGTTTGATAGCAATAAAACCTATAAAGGAATAACCGCCACAGCTGGTGGGTTTTATGGGCCACAAGGGCGTGTACTGCGTTTACCATTACAAGACCCTAAATTAAATCATAAAATTGATTCTTTTCAGTTCAATGGTTTAAGAATAACCAATCTTGAAATGGAGACTTCAGTAATTTATGGATTGTCAAAATTATTAGGTCATAAAGCCTTGTCCATTAATGCGATTATTGCAAATAGAGCCAACGGAACTTTTAGCGAAAATCCCGGGCTTGTAATTGAAAATCTTATAAAATATACTTTGGAAAGGATTTAATATAATGATTGAAATTAATATTGGTGGGGTACCTGAACACTTTAATCTAGCCTGGTACTTAACTCTCAAAAACGGAGAATACAAAAAAGAAGGTGTCAATTTGCGCTGGAAAGATTACCCTGGTGGTACAGGCGAAATGTGTCAGGCGCTTAAAAACAAAGAAATAGACTTGGCGGTTGTTTTAACTGAAGGTATCATTAAAGACATTATTGAAGGTAATGAGGTTAAAATAATTCAGACTTTTGTGCAATCTCCTTTAATCTGGGGTATTCATGTTGCAAGCAATTCACCTTATAAAAACATTGAAGATTTAAAAGGAACTAAAGCCGCTATTAGCAGATATGGTTCGGGTTCACATTTAATGGCTTATATAAATGCCCAAAATAATAATTGGGATTTGAAGAAAGATCTCAAGTTTAAAGTGATTAAAAATTTAGAAGGTGCCATTGAAGGATTATCGAATGGAAAGGCTGATTATTTTTTATGGGAAAAATTCACTACAAAACCCATTGTTGATGAAGGTATTTTTAGATGCATAGGGCATTGTCCAACGCCATGGCCTTGTTTTGTAATTGCAGCAAGAGAAGACTTTATAACATCGAATAAAAAAAATATTGAAACCATATTAAGCATCATCAATAAATCAACTTCAGAATTTAAAGAGATTCCTTCTATTGATAAGACCATATCAAATCGTTACGGTCAAAAAATAGAGGATGTACAAGAATGGTTATCACTTACAGAATGGTCTCAAAATGTTCTCGATAAGCAGACTATTTTAAATACCCAAAAACAACTTTTTGACTTAAAAATTATTACAAAAATGGTTCCTTATGACCATTTAATCTATAAGTTATAAATACATCAAAACAACTCCTCACTATCAATTTCTAAAGATTGAATAAAATTAATACACGTATTGATATCATCATGTAATACTCTGTCATCTGTTACAAAAGAGATGTCTTCTCTATATATTTTTAATATCGATTCTATAAATTCAGAAGACTTTAATGGCGCCCTAAAAAACAAAGCTTGTGAAGCATTCAACATTTCAATAGCCAATATCCGTTCTACATTATTTACCAACATATAAGCTTGAGTCGCTGCATTAGCACCCATACTCACATGATCTTCCTGCCCATTCGAAGACACAATGGAATCAACACTTGCAGGAGTTGCCAATTGTTTATTGGCACTTACAATACTGGCTGCAGTATATTGAGGAATCATAAAACCAGAATTTAAACCTGGGTTATTAACTAAAAATACCGGCAAACCTCTTAAGCCTGATACCAACTGAAATGTTCTCCTTTCAGATATATTTCCTAATTCAGCCATGGCTATTTTTAAATAATCAAAAGCTAAGGCTAAAGGCTGACCATGAAAATTTCCTCCTGAAATAATTTTGTCTTCGTCTATAAAAATATTCGGATTATCTGTGACGGAATTAATTTCAGTCATAAACGTTTTAGTAACAAAACTTAAAGTGTCTTTTGTTGCACCATGCACCTGAGGCATGCATCTAAAAGAGTACGGGTCCTGTACATGTTTTTTAGGTTGATTTATTAAATCACTTCCTTCCAAAAATTCCCTTATTCGTTTAGCCGTTTCTAATTGGCCATTATGAGGTCTTACAAGGTGAACTAGTTCATTAAATGGTTCTATTCTGCCGTCAAATGCATCTAACGACATACTTCCAATTAAATCTGCTAAGTAAGCCAGTTTATGTGATTTTAAAATCAAATAAACACCATAAGCACTCATAAATTGAGTTCCATTTAAAAGAGCCAGTCCTTCTTTTGATTGTAAAGAAATTGGATGCCAGCCAAACTGATTTTGAACTTCAGCAATTGGTAATTCTTTTCCTTTAAACACAACATTTCCTTTTCCAATTAAAGGCAAAGACAGATGCGCCAAAGGTGCTAAATCACCAGAAGCTCCTAATGAACCCTGAGTATAAACAATTGGTAAAATATCATTATTATAAAAATCAATGAGTCTTTCAATCGTCTTTATTTGAATGCCACTATGGCCATAGCTCAAGGACTGAATTTTAAAAAGCAGCATTAATTTTACAATCTCATTGGGTACACGATCCCCTGTGCCACAGGCATGCGACATGACCAAATTTTCTTGAAGTATGGTAAGATTCTCTTTTGATATTTTTACATTATATAATGCACCAAAACCCGTATTAATACCATAAATAGGTTTATTTTGACCTTTAAGTTTATTGTCTAAATAGGCTCGGCACTTAGCGATTTTTATAATAGCATCTTCTGAAAGTTGTAATTTTTTTTGTTCAGATATAATGCTTTTTATTGTAGTTAAATCCAAAACTTTTGAAGAAATAATATGAAAGGAATTCATTGGAAATTTTAATTTTATCCAAAAGTCTACATTCCTTATAAATTACACAACAAATGTTAATAATTAATAAATATAACGGCTAAAAAATAATAAATATTTATTTTTACATCAAGAAATAAATAAAAATGAAAAAAACTATTTTGTTATTAAGCGCTTTAGGGATTTTAGCCTGTAAAAATGAACCTAAAGATTATGTGTTATTGACAGGAAAAATAATTGATAAAAACAGTGATAGTATAGTGATTAGTAATAGAGACTATACAAAAACCATTAAAGTTAATGAAGATGGCACCTTTAGTGACACCTTAAAAGTGGCAGATGGTAAATATAACTTTTATGATGGTGGAGAAAGCAGCACGTTGTTTTTGAAAAACGGGTATGAATTAAACATGTATTTAGATACTAAAATGTTTGATGAAACCATAAGTTATACCGGTATTGGCGCAGAAACCAATAATTATTTAGCTAAAAAAGCGCTTATGCAAGAAACTATTTACCCACCAAGTTTGTTTGATTTTGAAGAGCAGGAGTTTAAAATGAAAATTTCAGATATTAATGCGTCTTTAAGTGATTTCCTAGAATCAAATAAAGCTATAGATACCGCCTTATACGCCTCTGAAAAAAGTGAAATTGATCAATTTATGGATGAAATGTTAGGGTACTACTCTAAGCAAAAGGAATATCAAGAAAAAAGAGCTGCTGAATTTGCAGATTTAATTGGAATCCCTTCTCCACTTTTTGTTAATTATGAGAATTATAAAGGAGGAACCACTTCCTTATCTGATTTTAAAGGTAAATACGTTTACGTTGATGTATGGGCAACATGGTGTGGTCCGTGTAAAGCTGAAATACCTTCATTAAAAGAAATCGAAAAAAATTATCATGGAAAAAATATTGAATTCGTGAGTATTTCTGTGGATAATGGTAGAGGGTATACAGAAAAAACTGTTGAAGCTTCAAAAGAAGGTTGGAAAAAAATGATTGCTGAAAAAGAAATGGGCGGAACACAATTGTTTGCTGATAATGCTTGGGAATCTGATTTTACCAGAGGTTATAAAGTCAATAGTATTCCAAGATTTATTTTAATTGGTCCTGACGGAACCGTTGTAAATCCTGATGCGCCGAGACCTTCAAGTCCAAAATTGTTAGAACTTTTCAATACTTTAGAACTATAAGAAAAAAAGCTGCTAATCGCAGCTTTTTTTTATGCGTCTTCTTTAGATTTTTCTGAAACTGCCTCAGGTTGCTTAAACAAATCCATATAGGCTGCTCCTAAATATTCAATCACATGGCTAGCAATTAAACTTTGATAACCATAGTCTTCTACGGCAATATCTGCTGCTTTTCCATGTAAATAGACTCCAAAAACTGCAGCGGATAAAGGACTGTAACCTTGAGAAATCAAACCTGTTATGATTCCAGTTAACACATCACCCGAACCTGCAGTGGACAACCCTGGGTTTCCGGTAGCATTAATGTAAAATTTATTTTCAAAAACCGTAATTGTATTGGCGCCTTTTATGACTAAAAGCACTTTATATTGATTTGAGAATTCTTTAGCTTTTTCTAATTTTTCAAAATCATTAGTCCAGGCTCCTATTAATCTTTCTAATTCTTTAGGATGTGGTGTTAGAACAGAATTTTCTGGTAATAATTCTAATAAATAAGGATGTTTTGATAAAATATTTAAGCCATCGGCATCAATAACCATAGGCGCTATATTGGATTTTAACAAAACCTCAAATGCTTCAACAGTTTTCATATGGTCTCCTACTCCTACACCAAAAGCAATGACTGAAGGCTTAAAATCAAAATCAATATTGGTAATATAGTTGCTATTTTCATCTGTAATAACCATTGCTTCAGGAAATGAAGATTGTATAACATCATAGCCACATTTTGGGACAAAGGCCGAAACTAAACCTGCACCAGCACTTAAGGCTCCTCTACTCGCTAAAGTGACTGCACCAATTTTACCGTAACTACCGCCAATTATTAAACTGTGACCAAACTGACCTTTATGAGAATATTTGTCTCTAGGAATATAAATTGGAATGGCTTCATATTTACCTATTAAATTAAATGTAGTGTTTGTATTTGATAAAAATTCTGGGTCCAAACCAATATCCAAAACTTCCCAATTGATGGTATATTTAGCCGTTTTCGGTAAAAAGAATGCTAATTTAGGTGATGCAAAACTCAAGGTATAAGAAGACATCACCACACCGTCTTCATCAAATGGCATCCTATCAGTTTGCAAACCAGAAGGGATATCTATTGATAAGGTAAAGGCTTTTGATTTTTTAAGATGAATGAATAAATTTTTTACCCAATCTGCAACTGGTCTGTTAAGTCCAATCCCAAAAATAGCATCAACAATAACATGGTCCTGTTTAATTTCTGGGAAGTCATCCTGATTATGAACAAATTCAGGCCATTGTTTTGTTATATTCTTGACTCTGTCATAATTAATTAGAAAATCTTTGCTTCGTTTTTCACTATAATTAACAATGTAGGTTTTAACATTATATCCTTCTAAAATCAAGTGTCTTGCTAAAACCATTCCATCACCTCCATTATTTCCAATACCACAAAAAATATGAATGGGTACCTGAGCTCCCTGCATTCTTAGATTTATCCAATTGAAAATTTGAGTGCCCGCTCTTTCCATTAAATCTGTAGATGATATTTTTTGACGCTCAATAGTTATCTTATCGCCTTCATAAATTTGTTCTTTCGAAAATAGTTTCATGGAATTAAAAAAGATTTAAACTTAAATATAGAATACTTGCTTTTATTACAGAATTAAAGCTACAATTTAGGCAATAAAAAAATCCTTAGCTAAATTTCATCCAAGGATTTCAATATATTTTTTTCGCTTACTAAAAAAGTCTAAATATGACTATTCTTTAATAAACTTAATTATTTCAAAGTTTTCCAATTTTAAAAGATACATACCTTTAGTTAGAGATTTCACCTCTATTTTGTTATTATTTGATACATTCCCACGCAATACTTGTTTACCTTGCATATTATAAATAGAATAATTTTCAGACTCGGCTAAACCTGAAAGACTTATATAATTAGTTGATGGGTTTGGGTATGTTTTAATTTTTGCTTTAAAATCAATTTCTATATCCTGCATATCATTCGTGTCTATGGAGTTTAGACTTCCATAGGATATTCCTTTTGAATTTTTAGCATAAGTTCTTATGTAATAGATTTCGTTAGGTAATAAACTTCCTAATTCATAACTAAAGGACCCAATGCCATGACCAATTGTAATTTTATTATCAGATGTAGTAGGCAGCGTTTCAGAAGTGCTATAAACAATACCCTTTTCAGTGACATCGTCACCTCTGTCATCGGTAACATCACCGCTTATGTCTATTTGTTTTGTGGAATTATTTAATACAGAACTTCCAATGACTACTGGTGCCCCTGCTTCTATACTGGTTGATCCTCCCTTTAGGCTAATAATATAATTATCGAAATTTGTAATTCTATGACCACCAAAAGCAAAGTAGGCAAAGATAATTTTAGAGTTAGCCATAGCCTTATTTTGAACTTTCCAATTTTTAGTTTCAATTGGATTAGTAGGATTTATTAGCGTTCCATCGTCATTTGACGGATATATATTAACTGTCATATCAAAATAACTGTTCCCCAACAAATCAATCGATAAAACCGCTAAATACCATTTATCTGGTGACGCAGTATTTAATACATTTTCAGTTGTCCATTTTCCAGATTCAGCAGTTAAACCACTATTAAAAATATAGCCGCCACCATGTAAAGAAACACCTAAGCCTTCATTTGGAGCCGCATAGAAATGATGTGCTGCATTTGGATTTGAAGTAAAACCAAAACCACCATAACCACTGTTATACTCACTTTTAAAATAAGTTTTAAATTCATAATGCGCACCTTTCCCAGTGATTGAGTACCCTTGTTTAGAGGTAAAAACTTCATCGGTTTCACCTAATACATTTACGGTGCCTGAACCACCAATGCCATCTTTAGAACTTTGTATTATAAGTTTAGAGTGACCGCCTTGTGTAAATTCTTTAAGTAACTGATCTGAAGTATTAAAATCAAACACTGTGGACACTTGAGATTGTGCGCTGATATAGCTTAAAAACAAAACAAATATTAAACTATAATTTTTGAGGGTTTTTGAAGTCATTTTTTGAATCATATAATTAACGTAGACAAATATATAAATTTTTTGATACAAAACACACTTTAACGTTATTTATTTACACTTAATCGATATTAATTTATTTTTATATATGTTTTTTCTTACTTATATTATAAAATATGAGATTTAATTTAAATTATTGACTTAGAAAAAAGCGTCTAGTGATTGCTTTGAAAGAAATATTTAATCAGAAGTCTTTATTTATTTGTTATGATTTTTTTATTACACAATCAATTAACTTCATATTATTAAATGAAATAAGCCTCATGATAAGAATACTGTAAAAAAATGAGATTAGTTTTTTTATAAGTTTAATTGTAATACTTTTGAGTGGTATTATCATAGTAAATAATGAAAGGTATAAACCAAAATCCAACTCATTTATGCTCCTTTTCAACAAAAGGAAAGACGTCTTTTTGTGGTACTGCTACAATTATTACTACCCTTTGGGGTTGCTAAATATATATCCTTCAAGCTATTTTTGTAATTTATTCAAATTACGACTTCAAAAATATTTTATTAAAATATTAACTCATTAGAAATGAAAGTTTTAAAATTTGGCGGAACATCAGTTGGTTCTGCAAAGAATATAAATAACGTCATTAATATCCTCAATTCTGACGCAGAAAAAGATACAATTATCTGTGTGGTTTCTGCAGTTGGTGGTATCACTGATAAATTGTTGTTGGCGGGTAGCTTAGCTAAAAATAAAGACGCTGGCTTTTCTGAGGTTTTTAATGCTATTAAAGACATTCATTTAAACATTATCACAGAATTAATACCTTCTTCAAATGAAACTATCTTAAATGTAATAAATGATAAATTAGAAACACTTAAAAGTTTATTAGAAGGTATTTATCTTATTAATGAATTATCTCCGAAAACATCAGATAAATTAACGAGCTACGGTGAATTGCTTTCATCATTTATCATAGCGGAAACTATGAAATCTAGAGGTTTTTCTACGGAATTAAAAAATTCTCAGGAGTTGATTATCACTAATTCCAATTTTACAAAGGCAGAAGTAGATTATAAACAAACTAATAAAAATATTCAGGAGTATTTTAAATCATCTAAGCAAAAAATTACTATTTGTCCTGGATTCATTTCACATTCAAAAACAGGAGAACAAACTACTTTAGGTAGAGGTGGCTCAGATTTTACAGCTGCCATTATAGCGGCAGCTTTAAAGGTAGAACAACTGGAAATATGGACCGACGTAAGCGGTATGTTTACAACAAATCCAAAATTGGTCAAACAGGCTTATCCCATTGAAAAATTATCTTATCAGGAGGCTATGGAATTATCACACTTTGGAGCCAAAGTATTATACCCACCAACAGTGCAGCCTGTACTTGATTTAAACATTCCAATTCATATTAAAAATACTTTAGATCCGGAGTCTGTTGGAACTATTATTTCCAATAATCATATTAACTCTAATATTCCAGTTAAAGGTATTAGTAATATTAACAACATTGCCTTGCTTACACTACAGGGAAGTGGCATGATTGGAATTCCAGGATTCTCAAAACGCCTTTTTGAAACTTTATCTCAAGAAAAGATTAATGTGATTTTAATCACACAAGCCTCGTCTGAACATTCTATTTGCATAGGAATTGATGAAAAAGATGCAGACTTAGCAAAAACCTCAATTGACTCTACTTTTGAAAACGAAATTGCCTTAAACAAAATCGACCCTATTATTGTTGAAACTGGTTTATCTATAATTGCACTTATTGGCGATAATATGAAAA
>JAHENA010000081.1 GCA_024643405.1 Flavobacteriales bacterium
GTACATTTAAAATTGGATTTTTTAGCAGATTCAGTTGCCCAGTCGCCTAAATATTTAGGTGTTTTTTGATTAGCAGGGGCATCAATGAGTGTTTTAATTCTATTGATGGTTTCACCCGTCAGCTTACAGTCATTTAAAACTTTTGAAATGTCTTTAGTTGTTGCAAATTCAATGGTAAGATTCTTCTGGTCTTCTTTTTTAGATTTGAATTGCCCTATTTCATAATTAGCCATTTCTAGACCAATTGAAGCCTTTTTTACTTCCTCAAGAGATAACTTCTCAACCTCAATTTGAATAGATTCCTTCCAGTTTTTTTTATTATCAAAACAAAACTTTCTGAAAGCTTCTCCAATTTTCACAGCTTCCTTTTTTTCTCCTATTCCTAAAGCATAAATTCTATTGCCTTTGGTTCCGAAAAAAAGTTGACTGGTTGAAAACTCACCATCAAAATCAATAGTTTCTATTGAAATCAATTCTTTTAAATGTTCTAGATTTCCTTTTGAACAGGGAATAATAAGATCCTTATTCTTGTCAATATGTTGAATGTGTTTGTAAGTCATTTTTACTTATTAAAAAATAGCCATTTTATGGCGTTAGGAAATTCTTCTCGCCAATGCACTTCAGAGTGATTACCAAATTCATTGACAGAAAAGTGAAAATCAATATTATGTCCCTTTACCATTTTCTTTCTTATAATGCCTTCTAATTTCTGAGCATTAGGTAAATGTTCCTGACTTTCCTGTCCACCAGCATATAAATAGATTTTTGATTCTTGCAGCGGTTTAAAAGATTTAGTACTATTAAAAATCGTTTTTGAAATCCATAAACTAGGCGAAAAAATCATCATTTTACCAAATACTCCCGGGTTAGACAAACCTGCATGCAGACTTATTAAACCACCCATGGAGCTACCTCCTATACCAGTATGCTCAAAATCTGTATGTGTTCTGTATTTCTTATTAATATACGGAATTAGTTTTTCAATCATAAATTGAATATAAAAATTCCCTTTTCCTTCTCCAAAACGCGGATGATAATAAGGCAGGTATTCAACGATACGCTCCTTTTCACCATGATCTATGGCAATAATAATTATATCACTTAATCCTTCTTCAGCTAGTTTGGCCATTGATTTATCAATAGCCCAATCTCCGTAAGGAGCCATTGGGTTAAATAAATTTTGTCCGTCTTGCAGGTATAATACGGGATATTGCTTGTCTGAATGGTAATAATCATGTGGTAATAATGCCGAAATTTTTCTCGTAGCATTTAAATGTGGTATTTCGTAAGCCTCCTCAATAACTTCAATAATTGGCGCGAACTCCGTCACTGTCATTTCATATATATTTAGCTGACGAAAATACATTTTTATGCTTGTATTTCCTTTATGATGAGGCATATTTTTTAACAACAATCATCTCGTTATAAAAATTAAGTTTAGTTATTGAAAATCATGCCATGTATGTTTTTATAATTAACTTCTTTAATTAAAACTAAGAATAGAATGTAAAACCTTATAAAGACCATGTTTTAAAAATTACTCTATTTTAGTAAACCCAAAAGAAAATAATAGGTGTTTTCTAAACCTTTGGTTTTAATTACCTTTGTACAACTTTATATTTAAGCATATGATATATTCAATGACCGGTTACGGAAAATCTATATTACAATTACCTACAAAAAAAATTAGCATTGAGCTCAAATCTTTAAACAGTAAAAACCTTGATTTAAATGCCAGAATGCCCTCTATCTATAGAGAAAAAGAGCTCGATATTAGAAAGCTTTTGGCTGATAAATTAGAACGTGGTAAAATAGATTTCTCGATTTATGTTGAAATGACTGCTGAAGACACTTCAACACAAATTAATGAACCGGTTGTAAAACAATATATAAATCAACTCAAAAAAATAGTTGACGGCAATGAGATTGAGCTTCTTAAAATGGCGGTGAGATTTCCGGATGCTTTAAATACCGTCCGTGAAGAAATTGATGAAACCGAATGGAAAGCTATAGAAGATGAAATTAATTCTGCTGTGGCATTGATTACTAATTACAGGTTAGACGAAGGTAAAGTGCTTGAGATTGACTTTAAAAAACGCGTATCAATTATTGAAGATTTACTGGAACAAGTCATTGCTATGGACCCAGATCGCATTGTTGGTGTTCGTGAGCGTTTATTAAAAGGCGTTGAAGAATTAAAAGAGAAATATGATGAAAACCGCTTTGAACAGGAGTTGGTTTATTATATAGAAAAATTTGACATTACTGAAGAAAAAGTGCGCTTAAAAAACCATTTATCTTATTTTATTGAAGCAATTAATTCAACAGATTCTAATGGGAAAAAACTGGGTTTTATATGTCAAGAAATGGGTAGGGAAATTAATACCATTGGTTCAAAAAGTAACTATGCCCCCATGCAACAACTGGTTGTTCAAATGAAAGATGAGCTTGAAAAAATTAAGGAGCAACTTTTAAATGTTTTATAATGACAAAAGGAAAACTTATTGTTTTTTCAGCTCCTTCGGGTTCAGGAAAAACAACCATTGTAAGGCATTTACTGGGTATTGATGATTTAAATTTAGAATTTTCTATTTCTGCCACTTCAAGAGAAAAACGTGGGGAAGAAGTTCATGGAAAAGATTACTATTTTTTGTCTGCTCATGAATTTAAAAACAAAATTAAGCATGACGAATTTCTGGAATGGGAAGAAGTGTATCGTGATAATTTTTATGGCACTTTAAAAGCTGAAGTAGAACGTATCTGGGCTAAAGGTAAACATGTGATTTTTGATATTGATGTATCCGGTGGCTTACGCATAAAACGCAAGTTTCCTGAAGAAACCCTGTCTGTTTTTGTGAAACCACCAAGTATTGATGAGCTTAAAATAAGACTTAAAAAACGTAAAACAGAAAGCGAAGATAAAATCAATATGCGCATTGCCAAGGCTTCTGCTGAGTTGGCAACCGCCCCTTTATTTGATGTCATTATTGAAAACCATGATTTAGACAAAGCCCTTAAAGAAGCCGAACAATTAGTAAAAAACTTTATAAACTCCTGATAGCATTATGAAAGTGGGATTGTTTTTTGGCTCCTTTAACCCCATTCATATAGGCCATTTGGTCATCGCCAACCATTTGGTTGAGTATAGTGATTTAGACCAGGTTTGGTTTGTAGTAACGCCACACAATCCGTTCAAAAACAAAAACTCCTTGTTAGATAATTACCAACGATTGGAAATGGTGTATCGCGCTACAAAAGATTACGCCAAACTCAAACCAAGTGACATTGAGTTTAATTTACCTCAACCAAATTACACCATCAATACACTGGTGCATTTACAGGAAAAATATCCAAAACATGAGTTTTCATTAATAATGGGCGAAGACAACTTGAAGAGTTTCCATAAATGGAAAAACTATGAGCTCATTCTTGAAAATCATCATATTTATGTTTACCCAAGAGTTTCAGAACAAAAAGTTGAAACCCAGTTTGATGGTCACAAAAAAATACATGCCATCAATGCACCATTAATGGAGCTGTCTTCAACCTTTATACGCAACGCCATTAAAGATGGTAAAAATGTACAGCCCATGTTACCACAACATGTCTGGGAATATCTAGATGAAATGAATTTTTATAAGTAGTTAGTTTTATCCATAACCTAAACCACCGCCATCACAATCGCTTAAATTAGCTTCCACATACATTGCCCAACTTTTACCACCAAAGTCTTTACCTTCTCCCCAAGCGGTTTGTCCACCTTCTGGTCCATTAACTTCAGCATGCGCTGCAAAACAATATGTTTCACTCACTTCATCTAAAGGTATTATATATACTACCTCAGTAACACCGTCTTTAAAAGTGTCAGAATATTCAAATTGTCCAATTTTTGGGTTACCCGCATTGGTCATTGGAAAACTTTCGGTAGTACAATCTATAATGCTTAAATGAGTCGCATAAATGGTCCAATCACCATTCACAGTGTATGTTATTATTAGATTTTGACCGTCATTATCTACTGTAATAATTCCAGCTTCATAATGCTGACCAGCCATTAATCGCACGACTTCACAATGTGTGCCGTCATTAAGATCAACATCCTCATCAACATGTTCGCTATCTTTTACAGCTTTAGAATCCAGGGCAGATCCCAGTTCACTAACAGGTTCCATATTACAACTTGTAAATGTTAGAACCCAAAACGTTACCATTAAGAAAGTAATTTTTTTCATAACATAATATTAAGTAGGTTAATAAACTAAAGATACGACACGAAGCGTTCTTCTTGTTAATTTTTTCGATAAACAACAATCAGACTATACCTTTCATCTATAATATTAGTATGTTTGTAAGAAAATCGCCAAGTTACTTTACATACTTGAAATAAATTATTAAAACAATCCATGTCAAATATTAATAAACAATTATTATGAGTTGTATTAAAATTATTGCCTTTATAAGCTTTTTTGTAATTATAGGAAGTCAGGTTACAATTGCGCAAACCTACTCTAAAAATGGCATGGTTGTATCGAGTAGTAAAGTCGCCTCAGAAGTGGGGATTGAAATTCTAAAAAAAGGCGGGAATGCTATTGATGCTTCTGTGGCCACCGCTTTTGCATTGGCAGTCACGCATCCTTCTGCAGGAAACATTGGAGGAGGTGGATTTTTGGTGTTTATGGATTCATCAGGAACAACAACAACCATTGACTTTCGAGAAAAAGCGCCATTGAAAGCATCTTCAGACATGTTTCTTGATGAATCTGGAAACCTTCCCAAAGGAATCAACCTTTACGGAGATGAATCAACAATGAATCATATTGGATTAAAGTCGGTGGGAGTACCTGGAACTGTAGCCGGTCTTTATCTGGCGCATCAAAAATATGGAAAATTGCCATGGGCAGATTTGGTTCAACCCTCCATTGACTTAGCAAAAAATGGCTTTGAACTTTCATGGAGCCTTTCAAGAGCTGCTGTTTTTTTTGATTCCAATTCCCAAATTCCATTTTTAAAAGATTATTTCAGAAAGGACAATGGTGAGCTAACACAATTTGGCGAGATTTGGAAACAACCTGAACTGGCCAGTACGTTATCAGAAATCAGGGATCATGGTCAAGATGGTTTCTATAAAGGGAAAGTTGCAAAAGAGATTGCCCGTTTTATGAAGGAGAATGGCGGCATCATAACCAAAGAAGATCTTCAAAACTACACTGCTGTGGAAAGGAAACCTATAAAAGGAACTTATAAAAACTATGAAATATA
The DNA here is from genome assembly GCA_024643405.1 of Flavobacteriales bacterium. Taxonomy (GTDB): domain Bacteria; phylum Bacteroidota; class Bacteroidia; order Flavobacteriales; family Flavobacteriaceae; genus Yeosuana. The sequence goes on from JAHENA010000081.1 coordinate 5,260, forward strand.
CTCTATGCCTCCACCAAGTTCAGGTGGAACAGCTCTTATTGAAATGATGAATCTCATGGAATTGGCCAACTTAGATTCCATTGAATTCAATTCTACTGAATATGTCCATTTATTGGCTGAAGTTATGAGAAGAGCTTTTGCTGATAGAGCAGAACATTTAGGAGATCCTGATTTTAATTTGGATACGCCATTAGATAAATTGACCTCAAAAGAATTTGCCAAAACCCGTTATGAAAATATTGATATGTCAAAAGCTTCACTAAGTGACCCTTCAAAATTTGGACAAATTTATGATGGGAGTAGTACCACTCACTTTTCTGTGGTAGATCAAAACGGTAATGCTGTTTCTTTGACTTACACGTTAGAACATAGCTATGGCTCGGGGATGGGTGCCGATAGTCTGGGTTTTATTTTCAATAATGAAATGGGAGACTTCAATCCCATTCCTAATAATACTTCTGTCTCTGGTCTGATTGGAACAAGTCCTAACATTATTGAACCTGAAAAAAGAATGCTTTCAAGTATGACACCAACCATTATTGCTAAAGATGGCAAGCCTTTTCTCGTCATTGGCAGTCCTGGAGGGCGTACCATTATCAATACGGTTTTTCAAACGGTACTCAATGTTTTGGGTTATGGAATGCGAGTTGATACGGCTATTGAATCAATGAAAATTCATCATCAGTGGTTACCAGATGAGATATTATACGAGGCATTACTATTATCTCCTGATACCAGAAAAGCTCTTGAAGGAATGGGGCATAAGTTAGTTCCCGAAAATTCATTGGGTGAATTGATGGGAATTCAAATTGATTCAGCTAATAAAATTTTAATTGGAGCTTCTGATTCATCAAGTTCAGATGGAGCAGCGATAGGTTACTAAATTTTTTAATAAAAAAACCGCCTAAAGCAAAGCACTTTAAGCGGTTTCGAATTTAAATAACCAACCAAACTAATCTTTATCCACGAGTATTCTCTCTAGGGTTTTCTATTTTATCTTTTCTTTCTTTACGTAACTTTTCAGTGGCCGCCGTTTTATCTTTTGTATTTGATGTTTTCAAATATTGAATATATCCTCTTCCAACAAATTCATACACCGTTTGTGATGCCGGATGATATAATTCTATCTTTCCGTCATTTATAACGCTCAATTCAAAATATTCATTGCTGAAGTAATCATAATCTAATGTTAAAGTTTTTAGGTACATATTATTAGAAATATTTCCTACGCCATAAAGCCCTGTATAATCCCAAAATATATTTGAAATATTGGTTCCTGAGAAATCCTGAGAACTTCTGAATTCAGAATCATTCCCTCCAGCTAAAAATTGTAAGAAATTTTCATTATCAAATTCATTAATAGCTCCAAATTGACTGGTATACGTTTTTTCCCAAGCTTGATACTCCTGCAGGAAATAATGAATGTTATCATAAAACACAAAATCATAATCAAAAACACTACGTTGATAACCTTTCAAAAAGTACGAGGTGTCGTTATTTGGATTGTAAAGTTCAATAGTATTACTGTTTATTTGATAGACATCAAAAGTTTCAAAACCATCAATATCATGATACACATCTAAAATCATATTATAGGTGTTATAATCTGCAACAGCAATTCCAAAACCATTGCCTGTACTTCCTAGACCCACTAAATTATTATTGGCGAACATAGTTCCGTTTCTAAAAGAAAGGGTAAACGCTTTTTGTAAAAAAGGTGTTGTTCCATAACCTATAGTTTGATTGATATCTACATACCACAATTCATATGACCCTAATAATTGGTTTAATGATATGACTGGTTCATTAATAGTATCCTCAACTATTACTTCTGTATAACAAGAGGTAAAAAGCGTGGTTGCTAAAGCAACACTTAAAAGTAATTTTATAGTCTTCATAATCATTCGTTTTTAAGGTTTATACTTTATGGTTTTCAAAACACGTGCCAAAAAAATAATTCATATTGAAATGGTGGACCAAACAAAACCTAAAATTTTACGTACTTTTGAAAATATATCCTCCTTTAAAATATGAGTGATCAAAAAAAATATGCCGTTTTTGGGGCCGGAAGCTGGGCCACAGCGATTGTAAAAATGCTTTGTGAAAATCTTCCTGAAGTGGGCTGGTATATGCGAAGTGTCTATACCAAAGAGCATTTGTTAAGAGAACAACATAATCCTAATTATTTAAGTTCTGTTGAATTTCATTTAGAGCAACTGAAACTAAGTAATGATATTAATGAAATGGCAGCTTATGCTGATGTTTTGATTTTTGTGATTCCATCTGCTTTTATGCATAGCGAATTGGAAAAATTAACGATAGATATTTCAGGTAAAACCGTAGTATCTGCTGTAAAGGGTATTATGCCAGAATCTGGTTTATTGGTTGGTGAGCATTTCCATCAAGTTTATCAAGTTCCGTTTGAAAATATTGCGGTTATTGCTGGACCTTGCCATGCTGAAGAAGTTGCTTTGGAGCGTTTGTCGTACTTAACTATTTCTTGTGCTGATTCTAAAAAAGCTAAAGAAATAGCCAATCAATTGTCTTGTCATTATATAAAAACGAAAACAAGTGATGATATTATTGGTACTGAGTACGCTGTGATGCTTAAAAACATTTATGCCATTGCCGCTGGCATTGCGCACGGTTTAGGTTATGGTGATAATTTTCAAAGTGTCCTTATGAGTAATGCCATACGTGAAATGAAGCGCTTTATCAAGAAAATGCATAAAATGAAGCGTAACATTAATAATTCAGCTTATTTGGGTGATTTGTTAGTAACCGGATATTCCGTTTTTTCAAGAAACCGCATGTTTGGTAATATGATAGGTAAAGGCTATACGGTGAAATCTGCCCAAATGGAAATGAGTATGATTGCTGAAGGGTATTATGCAACAAAAAGCGCTCATCTATTAAATGAAAAAAACAAACAAAAAACAAAACTTCCTATAATTGACGCAGTTTATGAAATACTGTATGAAGGTAAAGACCCTAAAAAAACCTTTAAAAAATTAACAGAAATGCTTGATTAATTCTTTTATCTAATCATTGTTAAAACCATTTTAAATTTTTCCACAGCTTTTAATGCGTGTGGAATATTTGCAGGCATAATAATGGTTTCATTTGTTTCAAGAATATTTGAAATGCCGTTAATAACAATATCTGCTTTACCATCAACTATATACACAACGGCGTCAAAAGGGGTTGTGTGCTCGCTTAATCCTTCCCCTTTATCAAAAGCAAATAAAGAAATATTTCCGTTTTCCTTTTTTAAGATATGCTTACTTACCACCGCTTTATCATTATAACTAATGCTCTTATTAAAAGAAAATTGCACGCCTTTTTCAAATTCATTACTGGCCATTTTATTACGTTTTATTATTTGTTCATATTATTTAACTAAAACTCCCTTTTTATCCATTAAGGGGATGGTTTGTTGTGCTTTTAAGTTGATGGTATTTTTTCTAAAAAGATAGGTTTTATCGAACATGCGGCTGCCTTCAAAAAAAGTGACTTTAAACTCGTTGTTGAGTTGTAACACTTCCTCTTGCATGAGTTCTATTTTAGCAAAACTTTTTGCCGGAAGTTTGTCCAGTTTATGGCGCATAGATGATGTTGCTTTGGTTTCACTATACCCTTTTGAAAGAATTAAAACCATTTCTAAATCTACCTGTTTATCATTTATAATATAGGCGTTCCAATCCTGAGCTTTATAAATATCATTGTACTCATTAACAATAGCTATATAAACGTTTTCTACCTTTGGGATATGGATGTCTTTTTTCACTGTAAACAAAATTATTAGTGTATCAAAAGTACTTATTTTCAATGATAATAACTCAAAAAGCCTTAAATTGAATGGTTTTAAAACCTCAAATTATTAATGCCTCTATTTTAACTTTTCTTATTAACCTTCGGTTTTCTTAATTTAAAATCTGATTCTAATGGATACTCAAGAAAAAATTAATAATCTGCTTAAAAAGCTAGACCTTCTTTTGCAAAAGCAAGAAGTATTTTCAAAAGAAGTTGCGGGCATTAAGGAAGAATTAATCCAGTTACAATCTTCTGCAAAGCAAAGTCCTAACGACGTTGAAAAACCTCTTGAAAATTCAGTAAGTAAAGAGATTTCTAAAGAAGTAACCGAAACCCAAAAAGGTTTTTTCAGAGACACACAGCATCGTTTTATAGGCGGCGTTTGTGCAGGTTTAGGGAATTACCTTGGCATCAACAGGTTCGTTATTCGTTTTTTATGGATTTTATTAGGTATTTTCTTTGGAATAGGGTTTTTCTTATACCTCATCCTTTGGCTTGCGGTTCCAAAAATTAAAATAGAAACAACCTATCAAAAACCTGTTCAAAAACATCCAAGTACACAGCCTCCAAAACAGGTAAAGGAAACAATTCCTGCTCCGGTTAAAAAAACATTTCAAATAAGCAACGAACTTGAAAAGTTTATAGGTGAAAACCTTATTAATAAAATTGGGATTGCCATATTAATCATTGGTGTGGCTATTGGCGCTAAATATTCTATAGAAAATAATTTAATAAGCCCTCTAACACGTATCATTCTAGGGTATTTGGTAGGATTAGGTTTGTTTGGGTTGTCTATAAAACTCAAACCAAAATATGAAAACTTCAGTGCCGTATTAGTGAGTGGTTCCATGACTATTTTTTACTTTCTTACCTATGCTGCCTACACTTATTATCAATTAATTCCTCAAGTATTAACCTTTACTTTGATGGTAGTTTTTACCATTTTCACTGTGGTAGCGGCTTTAAAATATAACAAACAAATTATTGCACATATCGGTCTTGTAGGTGCTTATGCCGTGCCATTTTTGCTGAGTGATGACTCCGGAAACGCCTTTGTTTTATTTAGTTATATGGCCATAATTAATATTGGCATTCTGGTATTGTCCTTTAGTAAATACTGGAAACCTCTTTATTATGTGTCATTTGTTTTAACCTGGTTGATTTATTTCTCATGGTTTGCTTACAGTTATCAAAAAAATGAATATTTCACTACAGCATTAATGTTTGCAAGTCTATTTTTTATCATTTTCTATATCACATTTTTAGCCTATAAACTTCTTAAGAAAGAACCCTTTGAAACCTTAGACATTATTCTATTGTTAATGAACTCTTTTGTGTTTTACGGTTTTGGTTATGCAATTTTGGATACGCATGAAACTGCCAGTCAGTTATTAGGATTGTTCACCCTTTGTAATGCCATTTTACATTTTATTGTGAGTGTTGTTATTTACAGATTGAAACTGGCAGACAAAAACTTATTCTACTTAGTTGCCGGCTTGGTTTTAGTGTTTATTACCATTGCTATTCCAGTTCAGCTAGATGGTAATTGGGTAACACTGTTGTGGGTTGGCGAAGCCGTTCTGCTTTTTTGGATTGGAAGAACAAAAAATATTTCAGTATATGAATTCTTGTCCTACCCATTAATGGCTTTAGCAACCTTTAGTCTGTATCAGGATTGGGCCAACATATACATGGATTTTTATCTGTTTGACGGCTTTAAAGCCTTTACACCATTATTAAATATTCATTTTTTAAGTACTGTTATTTTTATCACTGGATTTGCCTTTATCTATTATTTATACAACAGCAAATTATATGAAGCCGCTATTCAATCAAAAAAGGAGTTGCACAATTTGATTTCCATATTGATTCCTGCCATTCTTATTGGTGCGGTTTATTTTGGATTCTATTTTGAAATAACACATTATTTTCAAACACTCTTCCAAGAATCAGAAGTCAGCTTAAGCAAATATGAACATTATAATAATTATGATTTATTGAAGTTTAAAGATATTTGGTTACTCATGTATTCCATGGCATTTGCAACCGCTTTATCATTTATTAATATGCGATTTATTAAAAATAAAACTTTGGGCTATATCAACATGGGGCTAAATGCTTTGTTTATTTTTGCCTTTTTAACTTCAGGGTTGTATATGCTAAGTGAATTAAGAGAAAGTTATCTTGATGAAAACCCTTCTGAATACTACCAAATTGGGTTTTTCCATATTATTATACGTTATATTTCCTTTGTGTTTTTAGCAATTACTTTATTGGCGAGTTATAAATACATGCAAGAAACTTTTATAAAGTTTACCAACAAAATGCTGTTTGGTGTATTATTTCACATAACCATAGTATGGGTTTTAAGTAGTGAACTTATTAACATATTGGATTTATCAGGTTCTACACAATCACATAAATTAGGCTTAAGTATTTTCTGGGGTATATATTCTTTATTTTTAATTGCTATAGGCATCTGGAAAAGGAAAAAATATTTGCGCATTGCCGCCATTGCATTGTTTTCAATCACCTTAATAAAACTTTTCTTTTATGATATTTCTCATTTAGGAACGCTTTCAAAAACCATTGTATTTGTATCTTTAGGTATCCTCTTGTTAATCATTTCATTTTTATATAATAAATTTAAACACAGTATTTCAGATGACGTTGAAGCCTAAACTTTTAACCTGCTTTTCTCTATTCCTTTTTGTGTTGACTTATGGGCAAATGCAAAAATATAGTTATAAACGTGAATTGATAGGTGTTCAAGATACCTGGCATAAATTAACCTTGCCTAGTGATCTCTTCGAAAAGGTATCCACAGGTTTATCAGATATTAGAGTTTATGGCATTACTGCTAAAAATGATACGGTTGAAGCGTCTTATGTATTAAAGCTTAACGATGAAAAAGTTGTTATAGACAATGTCCCTTTTAAAATATTGAACACCTCTCATAATGAAAAGGGTTATTATTTTACACTTGAAGTCCCATCAAAAGCGCCAATAAACAATTTGCAATTAGCTTTTAAGCAGTTCAATTTTGACTGGCGCATAAATTTAGAAGGCAGTCATGATCAAAAAGAGTGGTTTTCTATAGTAGAAGATTATAGAATATTGTCTATAAAAAATGCGGAAACCTTTTATGAATATACCAATCTGACATTCCCGAATTCCAGCTATCGCTATTTCAGAATTCTGGTAAAAAGCACAGAAAAGGCAGAATTAAAATCTGCCAAAGCCAGCTATAATACTATTAAAAATGGTGTTTTTAATGATTATACCATAAAACGTATGAGCATAAAAGACCACAAAACTGAAAAATATACCGAGATTGATGTTGAACTTTCAAGGTCTGTGCCTGTTAGTTTTGTAAAGGTGTATGTTAATGCGTCCTTTGACTATTATAGACCCATCACCATACAATATATTTCTGATAGTTTAAAAACACCAAAGGGGTATCTGTATAATTACAGAACCTTAACCGATGGCACCTTAACTTCTATTGAAAAAAATGAGTTTAAGTTTAATAACAGTGTTGTTAAAAAAATAAAAATAACTATTCAAAACCAGGATAATCAGCCACTATCTATTAATAAAGTGGATGTAAAAGGCAATGTATATAATTTAGATATTCGTTTTAATGAACCTGCAACATATTATTTAACTTACGGTAATGCTTTGGCTTATAAACCCTATTATGATCTGGATCACTTTATAGCAAAAACGCCTGACAGCATTACCAGTATTACTATAGGAAAAGAAGAAGTTATTTCAAAAACACCAGACGCCACTACATCGCCCTTATTTGAAAACAAACTGTGGTTATGGCTCATTATTATATTAATTATGGCGCTTCTTGGAGGTTTTACTTTCAAAATGATGCAAGTAAAATAACA
>JAHENA010000082.1 GCA_024643405.1 Flavobacteriales bacterium
TCTAAAGAATTAGATAAAGAGATATGGACAGATTTACATGATTATGATGGAAGTAATCCATACCATCAAGATTTTATTGATGCATCTGATTATATCTTTTTTAGTTCCGAAAACATAAAAGACTATGAAGCATTTATGGAACAAATGATTGAGGTAGGTAAAAAACTTGTTGTATGTACTCATGGAAGTAATGGAGCAACAGCTTATTCCCATAAAAAAGAATGGTTTTATGAACCTGCCATTTTAAATTTTGAATTAATAAATAGCAACGGCGCAGGCGATAGCTTTTTTTCTGGGTTCCTTTATGCATATTCAAATGGTAAAGCAATAGACGAATGCATGAAGTTCGCTACTATTGCTAGCGCATTATGCATTAATACAGATGAATTGGTTTCAGAAAAACTAAATAATAATGTGCTTGATACAATTTATCTTGAGAATTATAATATATAATTTTAGAGGTATTGGCAAGACGAATGTATTTACTATACATTTTCTCATGTGTTGCTATTTTTTAGTCTTTTGAAGTCACTCTTATATAATATCCATTGGGATCTGTTAATCTAAAATCCGTTAGCCCCCAAGGTTGCTCTTTAAGTTCACTTTCAATTTCTGCTTTTGCAAGCTTTACTTTATTATATATCAATTGTATATCATCCACTTCCAATACTATTTCCACTCCAAAACCTAATTTAGTATTTGAGGGGTATGAATTAAAATAATGATTATTCCCGAGTTTTTCTAAAAGACCTATCCCAAGAACAACTTGTCCTTTTTGGATAGGTTGATAGGTAGAACTGTAAGATTTTAATGATTTAAAACCAAGAACGTCTTGATAATAATGAACTGTTTTAGAAATGTCCGTGGTAAATAATTCTAACCGAATGTTCATATCTGTGGGATTAATCTCATTTTCTTGAGTTCCTACGTAACTAAAAGTGGAACTACATAACGGAAAAGTAAGTAGTAATGTTATAAACAGAACTAAAAATGTAGTTGTTTTTTTAGGAAATTCTAATTTCATGATATTCCTTTTTTATTAGTCATTCATTTGATAATTTCGATAAACTTGTCTCCCAAGTTTAGTTAATTTATGTGTGTAAATTTAGTTCTCTTTTTATCCAATCTTCTTAAGGTATCTTAAGAACTGATGTTCAAAAAAAGACATTCACTTCTTTAAACTAATACTTAACAAATTGACTAAAGAAAAAATGTAGTATTGAAATATACTTTATTTTTTAATTAATCGTTTTCTAATACGACTCAAAGATTTAGCTTTTACGCGTACAGCAAAGACAAAACTTTTATTTCAGAATTTAGCTGCTTTTTTCATATGTATTTTTTGTATGTAGTTATTACTTCGCTCTTTCGATTTCAAAACCAACTTTTTTAACCATATTAACAATATCTTCTTCTTTAATGGAATTTGATTTAACAGTGAGAATCTTTTGTGAATTATTCAAATCTACGTCCCATTCTTTAATCCCTTTTACTTGATTAAGTAGAGGGCTAACTTTAGACAAGCATCCAGTACAATTGATATTTGTTTTAAATTTTAAGTTTTCCATATTTTATAGTTTTAATTATTCAAATGTTTGTTTTGTTTAAGATATAGTTTCAATTTTGTTTAAAGTTTACTTGATTTTAGGCGTAGGCTGTTTGCCACCACCGAAACTGAACTAAATGCCATTGCAGCTCCTGCAATCATAGGATCAAGTAAGAAGCCGTTTACAGGATAGAGAATCCCAGCTGCTATCGGAATACCAACCAAATTATAAATAAAGGCCCAAAACAAATTCTGACGAATACCTAAAACGGTTTTAGTGGATAATTGCAGTGCTTTAGGAATAGATTCTAAATCTGACGTAATTAAAGTCATTTTTGCAACATCCATTGCAATATCCGATCCTTGTCCCATGGCAATGCTCACGTCAGCTTGTGCTAATGCATGAGAATCATTGATTCCGTCACCAACCATAGCTACAATTTGTCCTTGATCTTGAAGACTTTTAATAAAATCTGCCTTGTCTGAAGGTAGAACTTCTCCTTTATAATTAGCAATGCCAACCTCCTCGGCAATAGCCTTGGCTGTTTGATTATTATCTCCTGTTAACATATAAACTTCTATACCTTTGTTTATTAGCTTTTCAATTGCTGCTTTAGAAGATTTTTTTATTTTGTCAGTAATGGCAATAACTGCGAGAACCTGTTCAGCAGAAGCAAAGAATATGACTGTTTTAGCCTCCTCCTGCCATAGATTTGCTTGCGACAATAAGGTTTTATTTAAAACAATCTTTTTATCCTGAATCAATTTATAATTTCCAACATAGAATTTTTGATTATCTAGAGTATTAGCTTTTACGCCCTTACCTGTTATACTCTCAAAGCTTGTCAATTCAGTCATAGAAATTCCCATTTTCTTTAGTCTTTTAACTACTGCACTTGCCAACGGATGCTCTGATTGTGCTTCAATAGACATTAATATTCGTGCCAATTTATCCTGTTTGGTGTTTTCTGACCATAGAATATTTGTAACAGTAGGCTTCCCTTCGGTAATAGTGCCTGTTTTGTCCAGTACAACAGCATTAACTTTATGCCCTAACTCTAAACTTTCAGCATCTTTGATCAATATGTTATTTTCAGCTCCAATCCCAACACCAACCATTATAGCGGTAGGCGTAGCTAGACCAAGGGCACAAGGACATGCAATTATCAAAACTGCAACAGATGTTAACAAGGCATGAGTAAAGGCATCATTTCCACCATATAGCATCCATATAACAAAAGTTAAAACAGATATACCCATGACCATAGGGACAAATATGCCTGCAATTTTATCTACTAATTTCTGGACAGGTGCTTTACTACCTTGTGCTTCTTGCACCATTTTGATGATTTGTGCAAGAAGTGTTTCACTGCCTACTTTTGTAGCTTCAAATTGAAAACTTCCTTTTTGATTTACGGTTCCAGCAAATACTTTATCGTCTTTATTTTTTGCAGCAGCTATTGGTTCCCCTGTTATCATACTTTCGTCGACATACGAGTGACCAGAAGTGATTGTTCCATCAACAGGGATCTTTTCTCCAGGGTGTACCACAATAATATGACCTTGTTGAACGGATGCTATTGGTATTTCTTGTTCTACACCATCAATGAGAACTTTTAATGTTTTAGGTTGAAGACCCATTAATTTTTTGATGGCAGAAGAGGTATTGGATTTTGCCTTTTCTTCCATGAGTTTACCTAATGAGATAAAAGTAATAATTACGGTAGCGGCTTCGTAATAAACATGAGGTTGGATACCTCTTGTAAGCCAGAATTCCGGAAAAAGTGTGTTGAAAAAACTAAATAGAAAAGCGATACCTGTACTTAACGCTACCAGTGTATCCATATTGGTCTTTCTAAATTTTGCTTGCTTCCATGCGTTAATATAAAATACACGTCCAAAATAGAAGAGAACTGGTATTGTGAGTCCCAGGGAAATCCATCTTCCAGTTTCCCATTCCATAAAGAACATGCCTATTATAAAAATTGGGAATGTTAGAATTGCCGACCATATTGTTCTCTTTTTTACATTTTGAAAATACTTGCTTTGCAATTCATTTTGAGCGTCAATTGGATCTTCAACATCTAAAATTAGATCATAACCAAAACTCCTTAGCGTGTTTTGTAAATCTGTTTCTTTTATGGAATTATCAAATTCTACAAATACCGAATTGGAAGCAAAATTTACTCCTGCATTAGCTACTCCTTTTGTCTTTGATAAAATGGATTCTACACTCGAAGCACAAGCGGCACAAGTCATCCCTGTTACAGGAAAAGATTGCTTTTTTATTTTTTTACTTGTTGAAACTATTGCATCCATATTTTAAAGGTTTTAAACTAGGATACAAAAGTCGGAAGGAATCAAAAACTATTTATTATAGTATTCTGTTTTCATTTTATAAGATTTCGACTAAATACTATCTAAATGATTACGACGACTAGGATTTTTCTGTTTTTTAAATTGGGTAGGTGTCATTCCTGTTTCTTTTTTGAACTGGGATGAAAGATACGCCACACTACTATAATCCAATCGGAATGCTATTTCAGACAAAGTAAGTTCATCATAAAATATTAATTCTTTTACCTTTTCAATCTTTTGTGATAAGACATATTTTTCAATAGTAATTCCTTCTACAGATGAAAATAAGCGACTAAGGTAACCATATTCATGATGTAATTGATCACTTAAATACACTGAAAAGTTAATTTTGATTGGTTCCTTTGAATAATGAATTGAATCAATAATCAAGGTTTTTATTTTACCAATCAATTGCGACTTGGTATCTTTTAATAATTCAAATCCTCTTTTATTTAATTTTTTATTTAGGGTCTCTTTTTGGATTTTGCTTATTTCGTTTTCCGTAATCACTTCACCTAATGCTATTGAACTTATATTTAGTTTATGTTCCGCAAATATTTCTTTTACAGTATCAATACAACGTGGACACACCATATTCTTTATATAAATTCTATTTTTATTCATTTCTTTTTTATAAAATCATTCTTTATTTGAAATGCGTTTTCTAATTCGACTCAAAGATTCTGGCTTCACACCTAAATAACTTGCCAAATGATATTGAGGTACGCGCTGTAGTAAATCAGGTCTGGTTTCTAAAAGGTTTTTGTAGCGTTCTTCTGGACTAGACGTTATAAATTTTGCTAAAGCTTCTTGCTGTTCCCCAAAATCATTTTCCATAGACATTCTGCACAAAGCCTCATATTTTGGTACACGTTTAAATAACTCTTGCTCCTTGTCGTAATTCAAAACTGCTAATTTGCAGTCTTCAACACATTCAAAATAGTGGTTGGCAGGGGTTTTATTTTTATAGCTTTGTAAGGAGGCAACAGATTCGTCTTCAACATAAAACTCTGTGGTGCGTTCTTCACCTTCAATAATATAATACTTTCTAACACACCCTTCAATAACAAAATAAGAATCTCTCGATACTTGCCCTTCTCTTAAAAGTAGATCACCTTTTTTAAAAGATTTAATTGGAATGCATTCAGCAAAAGCAGAAGCCTCTTCATTGGTAAGTTCAAGGTATCTGGAAATTAACTTCACAATTTCGTTTTCCATAATGGGAGCTACTTTTAATTTAATACGATGCTAAATTAAAAAAGGTTTAGGAACTAACCCAAACCTTATCCTTAAAAATAAAATCAATACTATTTCTATACAAACATATTAAAACCCAAATAGCTGAAATGAATATTTAGACTAATTATGTCGAAATGCACCTTTAAAAATAAAGGGCTTCAGTTTTTTTTTAGGATTTATACTTGGAAGTAAAAAGCAAACTATTCCAATTAAAGGAAGAAAGGAACACAATTGATATACAAAAATTATTGATGTATAATCTGCTAAAATACCTATTAGAGCAGATCCAATAGCTGCGACTCCAAAAGCAAAACCATAAAACAAACCTGAAATTACGCCAATTTTATTAGGTAGTAATTCTTGGGCATATGACATAATTGTTGGGAAAGCAGATGCCATTATTAAACCTATAAGTATCATTAAGACATCTGTATAGAACAAGTTTACATATGGCAATATCAATATAAATGGGGTTGCTCCTAAAACAGAAAACCAAATAACATAAATTCTTCCAAATTTATCCCCTAATGGGCCACCAATAGCTGTTCCCAACATATACGAAAACAAGTATATAAAAAGATGCGTTTGGGCTTGTTCTATAGTAAGGTTAAATTTTTCAATTAAATAGAAACTATAATAATTTGATAAGCTTACAGCATAAATAAACTTTGAGAAAATTATTAGTAATAGTATTCCAATTATAATTTTTCTTTTGTGGAAAAGGCCATTTGATCTAGCAATTATATGCAATTTGACAGATTGATTAATTACTAATCGCTTTTTATACCACGAGGCGACTTTTTTTAGAATAAATAAACCAAAAAGTAACGGAAATATAAATAGACTAACAAACTTTTGTGAGTTTGGCAATACCAATATTGCTACCATTATAGGGGCAATTGCTGTTCCTAAATTACCTCCAATTTGAAAAATTGATTGGGCTACTCCAATCTTTCCTCCGGAAGCCAAATTAGCAATTCGACTCGATTCCGGATGAAAGATTGCCGAACCTATACCTATTAAAATACATGATACAATTATGTAACTAAAACTAACAGCTTGTGACAACAGCAATATCCCAAAAGTAGATATAATTAATCCATAAATTTGTGTGTTAACGTTGGGCCTTTTATCCGTATAATAACCAACCAAAGGTTGCAAAATAGAAGCACTGAATTGAAAAGCAAAAGTTATGAGTCCTATTTGTACAAAAGAAAGTTGATAATTTTCTTTCAATAAAGGAAAAATTGAAGGAATAACACCTTGAATCAAATCATTTATAAGATGAGAAAAACTTACTAAATAAAGTATTTGTAAAGAGATTTTCGAATTATTTATTTTCATAATTCTTCGCTTTTTAAAATTTTGATTATTAACAAAACATTATTCAATAATGAATATTAAGAGCCTTCACTATTGCGGTATTGTCTTCAGCAAGTTTTCATGCTTTTAATATGCACTTAAATCTCTTGAAATAATAAGTCAAATGGTTTTCTTACTTTTTGCTGTCCAATAGTATGGTCTTCATGATGCCTGTAGCCAATTGGTGCAATAACAGCTGCATTTAAACCTTTTTTATCGAGACCTAATATTTTGTTGTACGCATCTGGTTCAAAACCTTCCATAGGGCACGCATCTATTTTTAATTCAGCACAAGCATTCAGTAAATTACCTAAGGCTAAATAGGTTTGCGACTTTAACCAACTTGTTTTTTCTTCTGGTGTTTTCTCGTTTAGTTTTTCTTTAATAAAATCACCATAGCCATTGAGTCGTTCCAAATCGAGATTACGAGTTTCAGCAGTCTGTTTAATAAAACCGTCTATGGCTTCTGGAGTAGCATCTTTATAGTTACAGAATACAAACAAGTGAGAGGCATCTGTTATCTGGTTTTGATTCCAAGAAACTGGTTTTAGTTGCTCTCTAATTTCTGGATTCTCAATGATTAGAACCTTATACAATTGCAATCCATAAGATGAAACCGATAACTGTATAGCTTCTTTTAATTTTTCAAGATCATTGTTTGATACTTTCTTTGTAGTATCAAATTTTTTCGTGGCGTAACGCCAATTTAAATTTTTAAGTAATTCCATATTATTGTGTTTTTAATTTGTAGTTTCTCATTATATATTCTGTTGTAAATCCCATTTTTTCATACATAGATTTAGCCATTTTAGAAGCTTGTAAAGTGGCTAGATTGCATCCTTTTTCTAGGCCTTTATTAAGAATGTGATACATTATTTCTGTAGCATAGCCACTACCTCTCATATTAGGAACTATACCAAGACTATGTATGCCAATAGTTGATTTTGTTTGGTGACTGATTACAGTCCCTACAATTTGTTCTTGGTTATAGACTAGGTAGTAGTTTATATGATGATATGTTTTATTAATCGTATCTACTGAAATGTGATACCCAAACGCTTGTTGAAAAGATTGACTCCATTTTTTAGATAAATCAACATCAGTAACAAGTAGAAATTTCAATTGTTTTGAAACCTTTACTTTTTCTGTAAGATTTAAAGACATACCATATTGTAATGATGCTTCCTCAAAGCCATGATTTTCAAAAATTATATTTTTTTTATCAGAATTTATATCAAAGTATGAGAAGGTGAGATTGTTTGGATATGATTTTAGTAGTAGTTTGATGTCATTTAAAATATCAATATTGTGCTCTTTTTTTAACCAAATTTTATTTGGCCATTGTGAGTTAGGTACGAAACAGTATCCTATATTCTCATCTTCATTGTATGTATTATATGGGAGTGTTGCATTTTTCCATAATGAAGTTAGATTTGTAATGTTTGATTGTATCGTTTCCATAATTCTTTATTTAATATTAAAAAGTATAATACCTATTACCATTGTAATGGTTCCTAATAGTTTTTTGGTAGTGATAGGTTCTACAGGTAGATTAAGCCAGCCATATTTACCGGCGATTAATGAAAAAATAAGCTGTCCGCAAAGTCCAAGAGCAATCATTTTTGAGATGCCAATTTTTGGAATGTTATAGAAATATATGGCGATGCCTAATACACTAAACAAACCACCAATAAACCATAAGTACCATGGTACTTGGTTTGTTGTAAGGTTTTGGATGCTCTCTTTGTTTGATAAAAATAAAATTAAGCACCCAAACACTACACTACTTATTGAACTTGCAATTACAGCAAGAATAGGTTGCTTTAATGTGCTACCCAATTGAGCATTAAATCCAGCCTGAACTGCTAAAAAAACGCCTCCTGCTAATCCTAATACTGATAGAAAAAATAATCTCATAACTACAGTGTTAATCCCATTTATTATTGGTAGAAACAGCGTACTTACCAGCACCAGTAAAAAACATGGCGATACCAAACATCATGTAGATAAAGATTAGTCCAATTGCCCAACCTCCAGTTTCATTTAGTTTAAATAAGTTTGGTAGTTGTACCATTAAAATGGCCACTAAACAATTTACAGCAAAGACAAGTCCCGCTAGTTTTGTTCTAAATCCGAGTATAATAAGAATTGGAGCTAGTATTTCGCCAATAAAAACGCCATGACTTAAAAATGATGGAAGCCCATATTGTTCTAGGAGGCCTGCAATGAAATCATTCCCGAAAAATAATTTATTAATACCGTAGATTAACATTGTAAATGCAATGCTTACTCTTAAAATAAGAAGTCCTGTGTGTTGTTTTGTTTTCATAATATCATAGTTTAAAAGTTGAATTTTATAAATACACCAAAGTTTTCAAGTGTTTTTTCTGCTTTGGTAAATTGATCTAGATTAACAGCCATTCCTGTTATTAGTTTTTCTTTTTTAATTCCGAAGCGTAGTTGTTGAATACCTCTATTAAGTACTTTTAAATTAGTACTAAGTACAGCGGAGAGGTTTATATAGCCTTGGATATTTTTGCTTAAGTCTGGAGTATAATTCAGTATTAAGGTTTGTTCTAGAGTAAATCCATTTTGATACGTACTACCTATAGTATAGTTTATCCTAAAGTTTGGTGTGACATATTGATATTTTGTCGATAATGTTGCAAATTTTCCTGGGGTTTTAATCCCTATAGCTACATTACCTTTAAAATGTTTGTTGAGGTTATAAGACACCATATTTCTTATAAAAAATATATTGTTCTTATTATTGGTATGCTCTGAATCAAATAACGATATATTATTAATAGACCATGTGTCATTAATTTTATATCCAATATAATGTTGATAAGCAGTAGAACGATTTCCTATTACCATTTCTGGAGAAAAACTAACATTTTGAGCATTAGTTTTTAGGATTCCAATTATGATAAAAACCAGTAAATTTATTAATCGTAACATAACCCACGTTTTATTGTATGGGTCAAAATTATAGATAGGTTAAAAGAAAAAACTTAAGGTATCTTAAGAAGCCAATTTAAGAGTGCTTTTTTCGTAAATAGCTCAAGAATTCTGGAGTTACACCAAGGTAAGAAGCAACAATATATTGCGGAACACGTTGTTCGATATCTCGATATGTTTTTCTGAAGTTATCATAACGTTCGTAGGCATCATCACTCATACTATCAATGACTCGTTCTTGTACAGCCACATAGGCACTTTGGATTTTTATACGAAAGAAATTTGAGATTTCAGGTACTTCAAGATAGAGTTTTTCTAATTCAATTCGAGGTAGTTGTATGAGTAGTGTTTTTTCTAAAGCCTGAACATACATTCGAGATTTTTTTCTACTTAAATAACTGTATAAATCATTAATCCACCATTCTTCTATACCTAATTGTAAAGTGTGTTCTTGAGCATTTTCGTCTAGATAATAACTACGCATAGAACCTTGAACAATAAAATTCATCGTATTAGCTGTTTCTCCAGGTTCAATCAAAAATTCTTTTTTATTTAGTTCTTTAAATATAATAATGGAAGATAATTTTTCAACTGCAAAGGCATCAAGAGTGACATCTAGATTGACGTGATTAAGGAGTGTTTTTATGTGATGATTAATGTCCACTATTTAATAAATGGGAAATTTTCTTTTTATTTAAAAGCAAAAATACAAATTTCGCTTTTAAGTTAATAATTAAGAATATTTCATCTACCCTCCTGAACCTATGCGATTTTCATCGGTATAACCACGGGTATAATTTTAATTTTATGCGGGGTAACTAAAAGGGTAACTCATTACAATTCATGATTGACTATATTAAGTAAACCAAGATTGTCCATATTTATACGTATTCAATACGTTTGAATATGGATTAAAACTAATAATAAATTATTTAAATAGCTTCGCGAAGCGAAGTGTGCGTAGCATAAAATCCGCGAGGATTTTCACAAGTAGGGGAGAATCTGTCTCCAGGCAGGCAGGCTATTCATCATACACCTATTTGGCCTTTCGTTATTTTTAATTTTTAAAAAGAGGGTAATTCATGTAACAAAAATGAAAATAGTGAATCTATATCAACGTATCAACAATCAAAAGAAATATGGAACCTAACAAAACCCTTTTAGCCCTTATAAGTTTAATCATCCCGCTAATGCTTTCCGCGCAGGCTGAATCAATCTTTAACGGGATTGAATTGAACCAGTCGTTTCAAGTGGTAAGCGAAAAGTTAAAGGATATTGCAGAAAGCTCAACGCTCGTTTCGAAGGATCAACCAACTTTTCCGCTGGCTAAAGATAAGGAAGAGCATTTGATCTGCTCTCAAGTAAATACCGATCATGGAATAATTAGTAAGGTTGTATTCACTTTTGCTGATGATCAGCTCAAATATATCGAAGCAAGAGGAAACGCCGTCAAGGTTTTAACCCATAAGCTTACGGATACAGCAAGGACTTATCTTAATTATGAGGTTTATGTTGCGGAAAAATTATTTTTGAAAAAAGAAGCAGATGCAGTTTGGTTAATGACGGAAGATGCCATGCATATTAATTTGTTCGCATGGGAGAATCCCTATCTGAATTCAGCAATTAAGGAGGAAACAAATTCTAAATTTTCTAAAGAAATACCGGCATTTCTTAAAATGGGTGGAACTCTGGATGCAATAAGACCTTTGTTAGAGGCCAATAGTAATTTCACCACTACGGAAGAGTTAGATGGAACTGATCCAAATGCGCAAATTCAGATCAACTGTTTTGGCGTTGATTATTTAGGATTTCCAAGAAAAATGGAAGCTCGTTTCGGAAATAATATGTTGAATGTCGTGTGGATATTAACCGGAAATGGAGAAGAGGACAGAATCAGAGAGGCCTTGATCGCTCAGTATGGGAACCCTATTTTTGTGACGGATGAATGGGAAATTTTTAATCATTGGCAAGTAGGTTTGAGAAAGGATAAGCCTGAAGTATTACTGATGGAAAAGAATATTGGGTTAGGGTATAAAACGAGTTACTTTCAACAATAATTTCCAACACGCTAATGCAAAGAATTTCGCCGGAGTTAGCTTTAAGGAAGGACAACGGTCTAGACTATGCTTAGTGTGGGATTTAAATGCTCTGCACTTTCCGATTAACGATTTGTTTATTTAGTGTATTTACTATCATATTAGCACTTTTTCCTCACATTACGTATAGCCAATGTTACCAATCGTATTTATTCGCTTTTGCCTAATTCTTTTATTTTCATTCTGGCGTGATCATTACCTGAGTTTAGTTCAAGAGATTTTTTATAGTTTTCGATCGCTTTTTGAGTATCTCCTAATGCTACATATGCTTCTCCCAAACTATCATAAGCATTATATGAATTTGGGAAATTCTCGGCATTTAAGATAAAAAATGCTAGGGCATTGGACTTATCATTTTCATTGTTGCTTTGCAGCATACTATAACCTATTTGATTCACAAGATTTTCTGGCGGACTAAAATCCCAAGATAGTCTCTGAGAAAGAGACTTGAAATGTTGAGTTAGTTGCTCGATGCTTTCCACATCACGATAAGATATTCCATAACCTTCAAAAATGCTTGTAATTCCATTATAAAAAGCCACTGGGGGAACAGATGCATGGTTTTCATTTTCAAAGTATTCCAATTTTGCTGGAAACTCACCCTCACATTTACTATTTAAAGCCTCGTACAATCTTACATGACGATCACGATTTGTGATATTTCTTTTACCCCAATTTGCTGTTGCCATGTAAATGAATCTATCAAATGATTGCTCAGTCACAGCATCCAATTTTTTGTCCATCGTAACAGCATCCCAAGTACCAAAGCTCGGGTCAACGGCAATGAATGCATTGAAAAGAGTTTCTTCTTTCAAGTAGGTATGAGTAGCTAGCAATCCACCTAAAGAATGTCCAAAAAGTATTCTATAAGGGGCTGTTTTATACTTTTGATCCAATTCGGGAATAAGTTCATCTTCCAAATAGCTTAGAAAACTTTCTCCACCACCTGAGTTATTCTCTCTAACTGTAACAATTTTGTCTGGCGTGTAGTCTCTTCTTCTATCAACATTTTTAATAGCAACCACAATCATCTCTGGAATTTTCCAGCTTCTATATACATCAGAACTCATGTAGTTTACGATTCCTGCTATGGACTTAAAGTGCAAATTTCCATCAAGAATAATAAGTACCGGATATCTTTTATAGGAAGATTCTTTATCACTATAAGAATCAGGAAGACTAATCCAATATTCTCTGTCTTCGTTCAAAGCATTAGACCTAAACGAATGTTTTGTACCGATTACAATTTGTCCAACATCCTGTGATTTTACCTGATTAATTCCTATTAGCAATAGTAATACTACAATGATATTTTTATTCATGCCGTTGATTTCTATATGATTGGTAACGTGTTT
>JAHENA010000166.1 GCA_024643405.1 Flavobacteriales bacterium
GTAAGTCCTTTTAAATAAAATCCATCATGCGACGGATTAGGAAAAACTTTAATCTGAGTTTCATAATTATCAGATAGATTTAAAGACTGACTCCAGATATCACCAACATGTATTCCCCATAAATACTCTACTAAATCGGGCTCATCAATGAACGGATTTCTATTAAATTGCCAATTGTAAACCACATTATTTCTATTCATTTCATAATCATCCGGCGGATCATTTCTATGCCAATCTAAAAGTGTTGCTAAATCGCCAAACTGTCCTGTTAACCCCTCTGGAAAACCATTTACAATATCTAAGCCGTTATAACGTACGGCCATATAAAAGACTGATCTAGCGACATCTCCTTTAAACTTCCCTAAAGTACCTGAGGGTCCGGTATACTCGCCATAAAACTGATTTCCTCTGCTGCTGTTTTCAGGACCATCAACGGCACGCAAAGCATGTGCATCAGAATTACCGTGACGCAAAGAATCTGCCGTTGTATTCCAGTACACCTCTTTTCCGTCAGCAATATCGTCTAAGTCGATACTATAAAAACCACCGCGCGACCTTGGAAAAGTATGCTCCCTATTCCATTTACCTATATTACTTGAAGTCAATTGATAGTCTAGTTTTGCTCTTCCAATTTCTTTATAAACCAACCAAACCTGATTACTATTAGCTGGATTTTGATCAGCTTCCTTTAAAATATCAACAATGTCTGCATAGGTTTGCGCTCTCACTATGCCTTCTTCCGCAATAATATCCTGTATGGCTTGTTTTAGCACAGCATCAGCCTTATTATCAAGACTGTCATAATAACCAACTGGTTGAGTACTTGTCACAATACCATAGGTTGGGTTGATTGGTGTTCCAAAAGCGGCTATTTGAAAATCATTGTCCACAACCCTAATACGCAAATTATTGTTTAATGAATTGAATGTGGTAGGAAGACCTGATAATTTAATAATCATCTCCTCATCTCCTTCATCAAAACTATCATCCAATAAAGCGATGCTTGTTGTTGTGGTGTTGGTACCACTAGGAATAGTTATAGCCGTATTTCCTGTATAGTCTGAAGTATTAAATGACCCATTATTAAAACCAATTGTAAAATTAAGATCTGAAGTTACACTTTGTTCAGAGGTGAACACAATATCAAAAGTATCCCCTTCATCATAACTAATCTGAGACAATGTCATTAAGATACCATTAAGAACGATGCCGCTTCCATCATTTAACTGTCTTGGTGTAGGTGATTTTACAGTATAAGAACCATCCGTATTTCTTTGAATAGAGTTTGTATTATTACCTGAACCTTCATTTATGATTTGAATGGCTGGATTAAAAGCTGAAAATATCGGAATTAATCCAATACCATCTGTATCTGATGTTTGATACAAAACTACATCAATAAGGGTGTCGTCTACATAAGCTGTTGTGGGTTCTTCAAAATCTAAGTCATCAGCTTTATAAATAGCTACCGCATCTGCTCCATTCTGAATGAGATTTGGTGCAATTACATATTGAGGAAATGGCGTAACCGTTGAACTTCCAATTAATAATAACCCATTAATATCAGTTTCGTAGCCATCTAAATCTAAAGCCATATAACTTTGGTTTGCTCCAGATGCTGAACCATTAAAAAAAACCACTACATAACCGTCTAATGGAAAATTTGGAATGTCTGATAATAATTCCACAAACTCTTCAATATCTGTGCCAGGAGTATCACAATCTATTTCATTAATTACAATTTGACTAAAAGCAATTGGGCTCATTAATAAAACCAGTCCAAATAAAAATTGTCTTTTCATTAAAAATATTTTTGCTAAGGTACAGTTCTATATTGTAAAATTATAGAGACATTTACAATAATAATTTAAGGTTAAGTTAGATTTATAAATAAGTAAAACCAATAGGACTCGGCCTAAAATAAGTTTTATTAATTTTGTTAAATGAAAAAACAAGTATTTAAAACCATAGCCAAAATTAACAAAGTGGTATTTCCAAGTTATTCTAAAAAGCAATTGGATTTAGCGAAAGCAACAAAACTTCAATTAATGATTATTGGTTGGCGTTATTTTGTGACTACCAGAGCTATTTGATTGATTTTATAATAAATAGAAGTTAGCTCACTATTTAGTATATTCTTGTCTACTACCATCACTATCTATTTCATAATGAAAATCTATTTCTAATAATCCGGCATTGCTACTATAGGTATCTGACGAATCAGATGCCACCCTAAAAACCCTACAAACTAACATACTTGAAAGCGTTTTATTCGTGCCTGATATTGGACCTAAAGAAGTGATATAATGCTTATTAGCCGTAACGCCTGTATCACCATCAATTGGCGTTGAATTTTTTAAAATTGTTGTATTTTGGAAAGTACCATTCACATTTGTCCAAGTATATTCTAATCCCCAGGTAACTGCTTTATTGGTCTGACTTGTGTTTGATGTCCAATGCACATGTGGATAAAGTGTTGACCCTTCCTTCCAAGCATGGGGCATTTGAAGGACAAAATAGCCCTCTTGCTCCTGAGTAGGAGAAAACCAATAAATCCAAACACCTTGGCTTCCACTGCCATTGTCCGCAAATTTAGCCCAAGAAGGAGGATTACTACTACCCCTACTGGTCGCATCAATTGGTATTTTCAAATCATCCCATCTGGTAGCCGATCCTTCATAACTTAAGGAGCCATCTGCCTCTATAAAAGTATTATTTGTTCCGTTTCCTATTCTGGTGTTCCCATCTTTATCTATGGTCATTCTTTCGCTTCCAGCAGTGGTAAATTGAATTTTATCTCCGTCAGCACTTTGTTCAACTTCTATTTTAGTATCTGCATCTGTATCTTGTAATAAATCACCGTTCCCAGAAGTTAATTCTGTCCAACTTCCACTAAAAAACCAAAAGCTTTGTGTATCAGAATTGAATACTAATAATCCAGAAGCCGGACTTGAAATTGTTGTGAGCTGAGCACTTGTCATTCTAGGAATCAGTATTCCTTTGGAAGAAGATTGGATATCTAACATTGAGGAAGCATCAGGTGTTGTGGTTCCAATTCCTACTTGACCTAAGGCAATACTACCTATTAACAGAAAAACTAATAAAAGGATTTTTGTTGTTTGAGAATATTTATTTTTCATTTTTTTATTAGGTTAGTTAATGATTTTAAATCCTTTTTTACCAAGTGCAGACTCTACTTTTACGATGTATAATCCTTTATGATATGTAAAGGGAATTGTTATTTTTTGTTGTTTTAATTCACTTGTATTTAAGTCAATTATTTTTTGCCCCAACTCATTAAATATTTCTACATGACTCAATTGTAAATTGTTTCTATTATTTATAATAATCTGGTTATT
>JAHENA010000012.1 GCA_024643405.1 Flavobacteriales bacterium
TATCCGCTAGTTGACGATACTATTGAGATTGAAATCAACCCAGCAGATATAGAGATCACAACAGCGCGTTCGAGTGGCGCTGGTGGGCAGAATGTCAATAAAGTAGAAACTAAAGTTCAGTTAACCCACAAACCAACGGGAATTCAAATTTCTTGTTCTGAAACGAGATCGCAACATGACAACAGAGCACGAGCTTTGCAAATGTTAAAATCACAACTTTATGAAATTGAACTTCAAAAACAATTAGCGCAACGAGAAGATATTGAAGCGGGTAAAATGAAAATTGAGTGGGGAAGTCAGATTCGTAACTATGTTATGCAACCGTATAAGCTGGTTAAAGATGTAAGAACAGCTCATGAAACCAGTAATGTTGATGCCGTTATGAATGGCGATATTGGGGCATTTTTAAAATCCTATTTAATGATGATGGGACAAAAAGAAGAGGATAATTTCTTATAAAAGTTTGATCCAATTTTAAAATACCATATAAAAACAAAATCATGATAAAAATATATCACAATAACAGATGTAGTAAATCAAGAGCAGGTTTAAAATTATTAGAAGATTCAGGAAAAGAATTTGAAATTATTAACTATTTAGAAAATATTCCATCTAAAACTGAGCTAAAAAAAATCATTTCAATCTTAAAAATGAGACCTATTGATTTAGTTAGAAAAAACGAACTGATTTGGAAAGAAAATTTTAAAAATAAAAAACTGTCTGATGATGAGATTATAGACCTTATGCTTACAAACACAAAGTTGATTGAAAGACCTATTATAATAAATGAAAATAAAGGGGTTATTGGCAGGCCAACAGAAAAAATTCTTGAAATACTATAAGCAAGCTTGTTTTTCTGTTTAAGTTTTTTATATTTTCTTTTAACAATAATTTAACCACTTGATTTTAAACTTTAAGGTAATTTCGCAGTCTAAGGTTAAAAATTTATAATGTATAGGTATTTCATAGTCACTTTTTTTGTCTCATTTTTATCCCATTCTGCAATTTCCCAATCATCAATAGATGAATCTAAAATTTCAAATGCAGCGAGTTTAATTAAAAGTAGTTCCGTTAATCCAAACAAAACTGAAACCAACAATACCTTAAATAGCCTTCTTAATGACGTTATTATAACGGGTTCTGTATTTGATAACGAAACAAAAGAGCCCCTTGAATATGCTACGGTTAGTTTTTTTGATAAACGAGAAAATAAAATTCAGACAGGTGGTATTACAGATGCCAAAGGCAGCTTTAATATTTCTGTAAAAGCCGGTGTATATGACATTACTATTGAATATATTTCTTATAAAAAACAAACTATTAAGGATAGAATAGTTACAAAAGATGAAAATATAGGTGATTTTTATTTAGATATTAATTTAGAAGCATTACAGGCTGTTGAAGTCATTGCAGAAAGAACCACGGTTGAATTAAAATTAGATAAAAAAATATATAATGTCGGTAAAGATTTAACAGTAAGAGGTGGCACTGTTAGTGACGTTTTAGATAATATACCATCGGTATCTGTTGATGTAGAAGGAAATGTGGCTTTACGTGGAAATGATAATGTTCGCATACTTATTAATGGAAAACCTTCTGGTTTAGTAGGCCTTAATTCAACCGATGCTTTACGCCAGTTACCAGCAGAATCAATAGAACGTGTAGAAGTTATTACGTCCCCATCAGCGCGTTATGACGCTGAAGGTACAGCAGGAATTTTAAATATTATTTTAAGAAGAAGTAAACTTCAAGGATTAAACGGTGCTATTACCTTAAATACCGGGTTTCCTTTATCTGCAGGGGCCTCTGGAAACATTAATTACCGTACGGGCGATTTTAATTTTTTCAATACTTCAGGTTACAGTTATCGAGAATCACCTGGTAAATCAACAACTAAAACTGAATATTTTAACGGTGATGCTCCAAGTACATTTTTAAATGAATATAGAGATAGTGAAAGACAACGCAAGGGATTTAGTACTAATACTGGAGTAGAATGGTATATTAATGAGACTGCGTCTTTAACAACTGCTATGGTTTATAGGGATAGTGATAATAAAAGTGAAACTACTAACTCTATAATAGAACTTGACCAAAATGGTGAAATATTAAATCAGTCCTATAGATTTGATCCTGAAAAGGAAGATGATAAAACGGTACAATACTCCTTAAATTTTGATAAACAATTTAATGGTAATTCTGAGCATAAACTAACATTTGATTTTCAAGTTGAAAACAGTAAAGAAGATGAAAAATCCATCATATCTCAAGATGGAGATGATGCAGAAAGAGTTGAAACACTGGAAGAACAAAACAGAATATTACTTCAAACAGATTATGTATTGCCAATAGGAGAAGTGAGTCAGTTTGAGTTTGGTTATCGAGGTAATTTTAATGAATTAGATACCGACTACACTTTAGAATTTAAAGAGAATGGCGATTATATTTTAGATACCAACGTGAGTAATAATTTAATATATACAGAGCATATCAATGCTGTCTATTCACAATTTGGAAGCAAAATAAAAAATAAGTTTTCTTATTTATTAGGCTTGAGAATGGAGCAAACAAGAATCAAAATTAATCAAATAACAAGTGGGGATTTTGATAAAAAAAATTATGTAGGGTTATTTCCAACAATCAATTTAGGTTATGAAATTAATGAAATGCAATCACTTACTTTTGGCTATAACAGAAGAATAAGCAGACCAAGATCACGATTTATCAATCCTTTTCCATCAAGAAGTAGTGCTACGAATTTGTTTCAAGGAAACCCAGATATAGACCCAAGTTATTCTAATCAAGTAGATTTAGGTTATTTAAATAAATTTGGGAAAATGACCCTAAACTCTTCCATCTACTATGTGCATGCCACTGATGTTTTTACGTTTATATCAGAAGATACGGGGGAAACTGTTATCATAGGTGGAACAGAAGTACCAGTAATAAGACGTTCTCCGATTAATTTAGCTACTAATGATCGTTTTGGTTTTGAGTTTACACTAACCTACAGACCGAATAAAAAATGGAATGTTAATGGCAACTTCAATCTCTTTCAATCAAAAACCAGAGGCGATTATGAAGGCACCAATTTTGATGCTGATAATTTAAGTTGGTTTGCCAGGATTAATAGCAAATATACCTTACCCGGCAATATAGATTGGCAAACGCGTATTTTCTATATGGGTCCAAGTGAAGATGCACAAAATAAAACAAAAGGCATGTTTTCAACGGATTTAGCCTTCAGTAAAGATTTATTTGGAGAACAAGCTTCCATTGCTTTTAATATCAGTGATCTTTTTAATACAAGAAAAAGAGCTATGGAGTCAATGACTCCGACTTTTTATAGTGACAGCGAATTTCAATGGAGACAGCGCAGTTTTAATTTATCTTTTACGTACAGATTTAATCAGAAAAAGAAAAGTAATCGTGACAATGGAGAAAGAGGAAATGGCGGTGGAGAAGATTTTGATATGGAAGGTTAAACCTAAAACAATAAGAAATTAAAAAGGAAGCTATATGCCTCCTTTTTTTATATAAATAAATTATTTCTCTATCCTCTGTCTTTTTTTTCAGCTCTTATTTCTTTAATCCTTTCTATAGATGACCCTACAATCCAATAAGGAATTACAAATGTTATTAAAAAAATCATTAACCAAAAACCGATAGTTAAAATGGTTAAAAATGCTAAAAATCCTAAATATTGGTCAAATTCGAACATAATTGTAACTGCCTTTTTAATAATATGAGGCAAATATAATGTAAAGCAAGTATTTATACAAAACTAAACTTAAGATTTATTAACATAATTATCCATATTTATTCATTCTTATTAAACAATAAAAACCAACATATATCATAATAAAAATTCTGAAAACTGTTAACTTTGTAATTCAATTTTTAATCAGTACTCTAATGAAATTTAGAATAGAAAAAGATACTATGGGTGAGGTAAAAGTACCTGCCGATAAACTTTGGGGCGCACAAACCGAGCGTTCAAGAAATAATTTTAAAATTGGTCCGTCTGCGTCCATGCCTTTAGAAATTATTTATGGTTTTGCTTATCTTAAAAAAGCGGCGGCTTTTACCAATTGTGAACTTGGCGTATTACCAATTGAGAAACGAGATTTAATTGCTAAAGTATGTGATGAAATTTTAGAAGGGCAACATGATGATCAATTTCCGTTAGTGATTTGGCAAACTGGATCAGGCACACAAAGTAATATGAATGTGAATGAAGTTATTGCTAATAGAGCGCAGCAATTAGCTGGCGGAATTGTGGGTGAAGGTGAAAAAGTAATTCAACCTAATGATGATGTCAATAAATCACAATCATCAAATGACACCTTTCCAACAGGCATGCATATTGCTGCCTATAAAAAAGTAGTTCAAACAACAATTCCTGGCGTCAAACAATTACGTGATACCCTTAAGAAAAAATCTGAAACCTTTAAAAATGTTGTTAAAATAGGAAGAACGCATCTTATGGATGCGACTCCTTTAACTTTAGGGCAAGAACTTTCAGGTTATGTAGCACAGTTAGATCACGGATTAAAAGCTTTAGAAAATACCCTTCCTCATTTAAGTGAGTTGGCTCTTGGCGGAACGGCCGTAGGAACCGGTTTAAACACCCCTAAAGGCTATAGTAAACGTGTTGCTGAATATATCGCTAAATTCACTGAATTACCTTTTGTGTCAGCTCCAAATAAATTTGAAGCACTTGCAGCTCATGATGCCTTAGTAGAAACTCATGGCGCCTTAAAACAATTAGCAGTATCATTAAATAAAATTGCCAATGATATTAGAATGATGGCTTCTGGACCACGAAGTGGCATTGGTGAAATATCTATTCCTGCCAATGAACCGGGAAGTTCTATTATGCCAGGAAAAGTAAACCCTACCCAATGTGAGGCCTTAACTATGGTTTGTGCTCAGGTTATAGGAAATGATGTTGCTGTTTCTGTAGGCGGTTTACAAGGTCATTATGAATTAAACGTATTTAAACCGGTCATGGCATCCAATGTACTGCAATCTGCTCAATTAATTGGTGAAGCTTGTATGAGTTTTGACGAGCATTGTGCCGTAGGTATTGAGCCAAATTATGATGTGATAACCAAACTTTTGAATAATTCATTAATGCTTGTTACGGCACTTAATACAAAGATTGGCTATTATAAAGCGGCTGAAATTGCCAATACAGCGCATAAAAATGGCACAACCTTAAAAGAAGAAGCCGTTAAATTAGGATATGTAACACCTGAAGACTACGATGCTTGGGTAAAACCTGAAGATATGGTAGGAGGATTAAAATAAAGACATTAAAATCATATATAAAAAACCTCGCAATATCATTTGCGAGGTTTTTTGTTAATGTATTAGAGCTATTAATTTTATTAATGCCTTTTACGATTAACTATTTTATTTTTTAATAAATATATTGGTATAATACCAGTTACCTTCTGTGTTTTGTTCTGCTGAGACATCAAAATTGGTGAAATCGCCTTCTATATTTTCTCTATGTGAGGCACTCTTTAACCAGGCATCAACCACCGATACGGCTTTGGTATAACCATAAGCCACATTTTCTGACACTACTTTAGCGCCAGCATTAGCTTTTAAAAAATTACTTCTTTCAAAGAAATTATCATGAGAAACCTCATTTTCTAAGACCATATGTTCTGTATGAGAATAGGCCTGAGATTTTATTAAATCCATATTTTGCATTGGATTTAATCCAATACTCAATCTGTGATTATTAATTAATTCTAAAATTTCTATTTCTATTGATTTGGTTTCAGGAACAACGAGTGCTCGCTTCATTGCTTCTGCATTTTCATCGATGTTGTCTGTAGAACAAGAAAAACTGAAAACAGCTAACAACACCAATAACGGTAGTCTGGTTAATAATTTCATGACAAAGTAGGTTAAACTTGGTGTTTTAAAATTAAACCTCTAGTCAGTAAAAAAGTGTTAAATAAATGTTAAAATCGATTAAAAACATACAGATTGTCGAATTTATATGTTTTTAATCGATTAAATGCTCGTTTAAAATATTCTTAAATACTTATTTCCATCCATTAGTTATGGAGATAATCGATCTATTTTCCATGAAAAGTCTTCTTGAAGTAAAAATCTAATTCTGTCATGCAGTCTATTAGGTCTACCTTGCCAAAACTCAAATTCCAAGGGCTTAACTATATAACCACCCCAATATGTTGGCCTAGGAATTTCCTTTCCTTGATATTGCAATTCTAGTTCTGATAGTTGACTCTCTAAAAATTCTCTGTTTGCAATGATGTCACTTTGTTTTGAAACAACAGCCCCTAATTGACTACCTCTAGGGCGTGATTCAAAATAACCATCACTTAAATTTTCTGCGATTCTTTCAGCTTTACCTTTAATAATTATTTGGCGTTCTGCAGCATGCCAAAAAAAAGAAATACAGACATTAGGGTTCTGCTCAATGGCTTTCCCTTTTTCACTTTCATAATTAGTATAAAAAATAAAGCCTTCAAAAGTATATCTTTTCAGCAGCACTACCCTATTTTTGGGATAACCATCTAAACCCATTGTAGAAAGCGTCATCGCATTTGTTTCATCGATCTCATAATTTGAATCCACTTCATAGAACCATTTTTGAAATAATTCCATAGGATTATCCCCTATATTACTTTCAATAAGCTGTTTTTTTTCGTACGATTTTCTGTAATTACTTAAATCTGAATTCATTATAAAATATTATAGAATTATAAACTTATTGTTTTAGAGTTCAATAAAAACGCATAAATTTAAACAATAATTAATAGTAATGCGTTTCGAAGATAGTAAATATTGTAAAGAACTTGAATATGAAAAATTAGAGTTTCCCTTTGGAAATTTTTATTTATGTAATCATTTTTTTATATCAGAATTAAATGAAGGTGTGCATTTTGATTGGGAAAAAGTCAATTTGGTAATGTTAAATATTCTTGATTTTTATGGTAACGATATCAAACTAGGATATATTTCTAACAGAACAAATTCATATTCAATGGAACCTTCATCATGGCAAAAAGTGGACAAAAAGTATGGGGTCATTGTCGCTAGTGCTATTATATATTACAACGAATATACTTATAAAAATGCGGCAATAGAAAAAATGTTTTCGCAAAGAAGCATAAAGCGATGCATCAATTTAGATGAGGCTATTTATTGGATGAACAACCTAAAAGAATTTAATTAAAATCAAATTCTTTACCATCTTCTGCTAAATAAACATTTTCAAAAATAGTTTGAGCTTCTAATTTAAAACCATTTAAATCATCATATCGTGTTGAATAATGACCCAAAATGAGTGCACCTACATTGGCCAGTTTAGCTATATTGGCTGCTTGTTTCGCGGTACTATGCTTGGTTGGCTCTGCCAGACTTTCATGTTTTTCTAAAAAGGTAGATTCATGATACAAAACATCAACCTTTTTTATTATAGAAACAATGCTTTCATTATATGAAGTATCACTGCAGAAAGCATAACTTTTAGGTTTTGGAGGTGCAAAGGTGACGCTTTCATTTTTTATAATAGTTCCTTCGTCATTTTCTACATCAAATCCTTGTTTTAATTTTCTATAATACGCAACATCAATATGACTATCTTCTGCAGCATTAACATCTAATTTTCTTTCTCCTTCTTTTTCTTTAAACAAAAATCCGTTCGTATATATACGATGTGTTAATGGGATTGTATAAACTTCAACTTCTTCATCTTCATAAATTAATTCAGAATGTTCAGAAACTAATTCATGAAAAATTAACTTATAGTTAGTCCAAGAATCTGCTAATTTCATTTGAAGTGTTATGACTTCTTTGATCCCTTTTGGACCATAAATATGAAGATCTGCTTCTCTTGTTAAGAGTCTGAAAGTTGAAATTAATCCGGCCAATCCAAAAAAATGATCACCGTGTAAATGCGAAATAAAAATATGTTTAATTCTATTGAATTTTATTTTATGTTTTCTAAGCTGAACTTGAGTGCCTTCTCCACAATCAATTAAAAACATATGATTATTAATTTCCAGAACTTGCGAAGTTGTATTTGTCAAAGCTCT
Organism: Flavobacteriales bacterium; assembly: GCA_024643405.1. Lineage (GTDB taxonomy): Bacteria > Bacteroidota > Bacteroidia > Flavobacteriales > Flavobacteriaceae > Yeosuana. Next base: position 8,085 of record JAHENA010000012.1, read on the forward strand.
TGGTGTTGCACTATAGCAACCTAAAATGGTTAACTTCATATTAAAACCCTAAATCCCTTTCCATCTCTTCCATCTCGATAATATCATATGCCTCTTGCAAAGTAGGTACCACGACTATCGCATCAGGAGTTTCATCTATATTTACTTTATCAGTAACAATTACAAAAGAAAGTTTTGACTTTTTATGAGAATATGAAACTTCTGAAAACTCAAGGATATCTTGTAAACTCAAATTGCTCAAACTAGATAAATTTACAATAATATTATCATTTTTAATTTTCGAGTTACTTTCCTTAATTTTTCGAACAAGGTCCACTATAGTAGCTTTCTCTTGGGTAATTATAGAAATATTTCCGTTTTGATCTAAAATCATATTAATGTTTAATTTTTGAGGCTAAAAGATATATTACAGCCATTCTGATAGCAACACCATTTTGAACCTGCTCCAAAATAATAGACTGCTTAGAATCAGCTACATCACTTGTTATTTCCACACCTCTATTTATGGGACCTGGATGCATAATGGTTATGTCTTTATCTAAAGAATCTAATAATTCTTTATTAACTCCAAATTGCTGGGTATATTCACGTGTTGAAGGAAAATAACTAATATCCATGCGCTCATTTTGAACGCGTAACATATTGGCTACATCACACCAGTTCAATGCTTTCCTTAAATCCGTTTCAACTTTAACCCCTAATTTATCAATGTATTTTGGAATTAATGTTTTAGGTCCGCAAACCATCACGTTAGCCCCTTGAAGTTGTAAGGCAAAAATATTTGATAGTGCAACTCTACTATGCAAAATATCCCCTACAATGACAATGTTTTTTCCTTTTACTTCGCCATGCTTTTCTCTGATGGAATAAGAATCTAATAATGCCTGAGTAGGATGTTCATGGGCACCATCTCCAGCATTTACAATACTTGCTTTTACATTCTTTGATAAGAAGACACCTGCACCAGGATTAGGATGCCTCATAACCACCATATCAACTTTCATTGATAAAATATTATTAACGGTGTCAATAAGGGTTTCCCCTTTTTTTACAGAAGATTGAGCCGATGAAAAATTAATAACATCTGCAGATAACCTTTTTTCTGCTAATTCGAAGGATAATTTTGTTCTGGTAGAATTTTCAAAAAATAAATTGGCAATAGTTATATCTCTAAGCGAAGGCACTTTTTTAATGGGTCTGTTGATTACTTCTTTAAAATGATCTGCAGTTTCAAAAATAAGTTGGATATCTTGTTTGTTAAGATATTTGATTCCTAATAAGTGATTGACACTTAATTCGCTCATGGGAAATATATTATTTATTTATTAAGTAAACAGAATCTTCTCCATCATTTTCCTTCCAGTTCACTTTTACTTTTTCATTATTTATAACATCAACCTGTCGACCCCTATAATCTGGTTGAATGGGTAAATGTCTACTAAATCGTCTGTCAATCAAAGTAAGTAATTGAATTTCATTAGGCCTGCCAAAAGATTGAATAGCCGTCAAAGCCGCCCTAATACTTCTTCCGGTATAAAGCACATCATCAATAAATACAATCGTTTTATCTTCTACCAAAAAATTAATATCTGTAGTATTAGCTTCCAGAGGTTTTTCACCCCTTCTAAAATCATCTCTAAAAAAAGTAATATCTAGAAGGCCTAATTGAATATTTTTAACTTTATAGTCTTCTCTCAAAATTTTCGCAATCCTATTGGCTAAAAATACCCCACGTGGCTGTAAGCCAATTAAAACGGTATTAGAGAAATCATTATGTTTTTCAATAAGCTGACAAGCCAAACGGTGAAGAATGATGTTTACCTCTTTTGCGTTAAGTAAAACTTTTTGACTCATATACTATCCAAACGTATTTGGAGTACAAAGGTAATGCAAAATTTTAAAAATTTTAGTTTTTAAAAAAGTTTAATAAAAAAGCCTCCAATTTCTTGAAGGCTTTAATTTTATAAATAGTTACCTGTTTACACAGGAAAGGCAAACTTACTATTTCTTAGCCTTTGGCTTAGCTTTTGAAGTTTTTCCGTCCATTTTATCTTTAAGAGCTTGTAACTGATCATTAGCATCACCAAGTGTAGGTTTTGCTTCAGCAGCAACAGCAGCAGCTTTTTTGACTGCAGCCTTAACGTTTGCAGCCTCTTCAGCTCTAAAAATAGCTGTATGAGATGCTACTACACGTTTAAACTCTTTATTGAATTCAATAATTTTAAATTCAGCAGATTCTCCTTTTTTAAGTTTCTTACCGTCTTCTTTTTCAAGGTGACGAGAAGGTACAAAAGCTACGATATCTTCATTGAATTCAACGGTAGCGCCTTTATCAACGATTTCAGTAATTTCAGCTGTATGAACCGTATCTAATGCGAAATCTGTTTCATAAATATCCCATGGATTATCAGTAGTTTGCTTGTGACCTAAACTTAATTTACGTCCTTCAACATCTAATTCTAATACTACCACATCTAATTTATCTCCAACAGCACAGAATTCACTTGGATGTTTGATTTTCTTAGTCCAAGATAAATCAGAGATATAAATTAACCCATCAATACCTTCTTCTAATTCAACAAATACACCAAAGTTTGTGAAGTTACGCACCACACCAACATGCTTAGATCCTACAGGATATTTGCCTGTAATATCTGTCCATGGGTCTGGAGTAATTTGTTTGATACCTAGTGACATTTTACGCTCTTCTCTATCTAAAGTTAAGATAACCGCTTGAACTTCATCTCCAACAGAAACGAAATCTTGAGCTGAACGTAAGTGAGTAGACCATGACATTTCGGACACGTGAATCAACCCTTCAACACCATCAGCAACTTCAATAAATGCACCGTAATCTGCAATAACAACTACTTTACCTTTTACTTTATCACCAACTTTAACAGTATCAGCAAGTGCTTCCCACGGATGTTTGCTTAATTGTTTTAATCCTAACTGAATTCTAGATTTGTTTTCATCAAAATCAAGAATTACTACGTTAAGTTTTTGATCCAATTCAACAATTTCATTTGGATGATTAATTCTAGACCATGATAAATCTGTAATGTGAATTAAACCATCAACACCTCCAAGATCAATAAACACACCGTAAGACGTAATGTTTTTAACAATACCTTCAAGTACTTGCCCTTTTTCTAATTGTCCAATGATTTCTTTTTTCTGTTCTTCAATATCAGCTTCAATTAAAGCTTTATGAGAAACGACTACGTTTTTGAATTCGTGATTGATTTTAACAACCTTAAATTCCATAGTTTTATTTACATACTGATCGTAATCTCTAATTGGCTTCACGTCAATTTGAGAACCTGGCAAGAATGCTTCAATACCGAATACATCTACAATCATTCCACCTTTAGTTCTACACTTAACAAAACCATTTACGATTTCACCAGTTTCATGAGCCGCATTCACACGATCCCATGCTTTGATGACACGAGCTTTTCTGTGAGATAATACTAATTGTCCTGTTGCATCTTCACGAACATCAATTAATACTTCAACTTTATCTCCTACTTTTAAGTTTGGATTGTAACGGAATTCGTTTAAAGAAATAACTCCTTCAGATTTAGCGTTAATGTCAATAATAGCATCACGATCAGAGATGTGAACTACTTTTCCAATAACCACTTCATCATTAAGAGTGTCAACGAAATTTTCTGCTACTAATTTTTCAAATTCTTTAAGTTGTTTGTCATCAACCTCATCAATACCTTCTTGGTAATTATGCCAGTTGAAATCTTTTAAGAATTTTTCAGGATTTGCTTGAGCTTCAGATACTACTGGAGCTTCTACAGTTGTTGCTTCAACAGCCTCAACTTCAGCTTTTTTTGCTTTTTCAGCCATGTGCTGATTAAATTTTGTATTCTGTTATGTTCTGGAAGATTTTAAGCGATAAACACACAGAAGTGTTATTTTATTTTTAGTTTCATTCCTTTTATCATTCCAATAATTCGCTAAAAGGAGTGCAAAAATACACATTTTGAACAAAATAGCCTAATAACCTTAAAATATTTTAATTTATGATTTTCAAGACTTTAAATAATATTAATAATTAAAACTTTTTGACATTTGTTTTGCTATATTTAGAAAGTTGAAACATATTAAATAATTTAAATTATGGCAGTAAAATCAAAATACCAAGCAGTATTAGACTTAGGTGAAAAATTAGGCATTAAAGAAGGTGATGTATCTGAAGAAAATGGCGTTTTAAAGGTAAAAGGGATCGCGCAAACACAGTATGAAAAAAACATGCTTTGGGATAAGATAAAAGAAATTGGTGGTGAAAGCCCAAAAGATATAGTAGCTAATATCAAGGTTGCCGATACTAGTGTTTTTCATAGACATACTGTTAAAAGTGGTGAAACTTTGGGGAAAATAGCAAAACAATATTACGGTAATGCTTCAAAATATCAGGCTATTTTTAAAGCCAATTCTAATATCTTGAAAAATCCGGATTTAATTCATCCAGGTCAAGAATTAATTATTCCGAATCTATAATCGTTTAGAAATTAAATAAAAAAAGACAATCATTCAGATTGTCTTTTTTTTATTTATTTAAAGCTTCCTCCGCCAATTTTAAAATGGTAGTAAATTGCTCATCCAGAGACATTTTTGAATTATCTATTTCAATAGCGTCATCTGCTTTATAAAGAGGAGAATCTTCACGCGTAGAATCTAAATAATCACGTTCTTGAACATTCTTTAAAACATCTTCATATACCACATTTTCTCCTTTAGATTTCAGTTCATGAAATCGTCTTATGGCTCTAGTATCAGATGAGGCAGTCATAAAAAGTTTTAGTTCTGCTTTTGGAAAAACCACGGTTCCAATATCTCTTCCATCCATCACTATCCCTTTATTAATACCCATTTTTTGTTGTTGTAAAACCAGTTGTTGCCTCACTTCAGGTACTGCAGACACTTTACTCACAAAATTTGAAACTTCTAAAGTTCTGATTTGCTTTTCAACATTTTCTCCATTTAAATACATCTCTGCAAACCCTAGGCTCTTATTAAACTTAAAACTTATATCTATGTTTTTAAGTTTTGAAAGCAGACCATTTATGTTGAATTTTTCTAAATCAATAAATCCTTGAGTCATTGCAAAAAAAGTAACGGCTCTATACATGGCTCCAGAATCAATATAGATATAACCTAAATGTTTGGCTATTTGTTTTGCAACCGTGCTCTTTCCTGTTGAAGAAAAACCGTCTATGGCAATTATTATTTTTTGTTGGTTCATGACTATCTTAAATCTATTTGCAAGCCAAAAAAGTTCGAATTGGCTGCGCTTGTATATTTAGCATGGGTATAGCTAAATCGCATCTTTTTTAATTTTATTGAAAATCCTGCCGATAAACCTGAGAAATTCCTTTGGTCTAAAATCCTCAATTCTTCAGCCCTTCTAAAATTATAACCTAAACGGATATTAAATCCACCTTCCGGAAATATTTCTGCACCAATAATGGCATGTCTTATAACATTTCCAAGAAAACCAATTTTCTCTTGCGTCTGATTTCCAGATAAATCTGTTGTTACTCGTGCAGGATTTGAAACTGCTATTGGCCATTTCTGTAAATTTTCAAGTGTAATATGCCAACGAATAGGCACATTCTCTAAGCGTTGAGACATTCCAAAATCTACCTCAAATGGTAATGATTCATTCAATCCGGCGTAGGTAGTGATTTGAGTTCCAAAATTTCTAACCACCAAAGCTGCATGAAAATCTAAATCTTTATTAATATAGAGTAATCCAAAATCTGAAGCTACTCCTAACGAATTATATTGTTCCAGTTTTGAAGTGATTAATTTAACATTAGCCCCAAAATAAAAATCACTATAACCTAGTTGCAAAGAATACCCTACTGATAAGGCAGCCTCATTCCCTGTAAATGTACCAGTAGAATTTCCGGTTTCATCATATCCATCAAAAGAACCGTAATTAATATAGGTCATACCGACATGAAAGGTTTGGGTGCGCCTATCAATTGTATAAGCATAAGAAGCTGTTCCATAACTAATTCCTCCTAAATAACTTGTATAATTTAAGGCTAGCTGATTATCCATCTCAACATTTATTGTTGCGGGATTATAGAGACCTTGTGCCACGTCATAATCTACATTTGTAATTACTTTACCACCAAGAGAAGCTTGTCTGGGTGATGACACCAAATTCAAAAATTGATAGGTAGACTCCCCACCAACCTGTGCTCTGGAAACCATACTAATAAGTAAACAAAAAAGGGGAATTATTTTCTTTAACATATAAAGTACAAAGTAACTAAATCTATCTTAGAACGACTGTAGCATCGAATTATTTTAAATAATAAAAAACCTCGAACTTAATCGAGGTCTAAATTTTATAAAGTCTTGGCGTTTTGAACCTTTTGATTAGTTATTGCTAATCTTATAACATCACTCATATCAGTTACATAGTGAAACGTTAAGCCTTTAAGATACTCAGGTTTAATTTCCTCAATATCTCTTCGGTTTTCTTCACAAAGCAAAATTTCTTTAATTCTTGCTCTTTTAGCCGCTAAAATCTTTTCTTTGATCCCACCAACGGGTAACACTTTTCCCCGTAACGTTATTTCACCAGTCATAGCCAAACTTTTCTTTACTTTTCTCTGGGTAAACAAAGAAACTAATGAGGTTAACATGGTTACACCGGCACTTGGTCCATCTTTTGGCGTCGCACCTTCAGGAACATGAATATGTACATTATAGGAATCAAATACCGTTGGATTTATGCCAAATTCTTCAGCATTTGACTTTATATATTCCATGGCGATGGTAGCCGATTCTTTCATAACGGTTCCAAGGTTCCCTGTAATGGTTAAATTCCCTTTTCCTTTTGATAAAATGGATTCTATAAACAAAATATCACCACCCACACGGGTCCAGGCCAGACCAGTCACTACACCAGCGACATTATTGTTTTCGTATTTATCACGCTCCAATTTTGGGCCCCCTAATACTTCAATAATATCCTCATTTGATATTTTAACATTATAAGACTCTTCCATCGCAATATTTTTAGCAGCATATCTTACCATCTTAGCAATTTGCTTTTCAAGGCTACGCACTCCCGACTCACGGGTGTAACCTTCCACGATTTTCTCTAATTGAGGTTTCGCTATTTTTAAATGATCATCTGTTAAACCGTGCTCTTTTAATTGTTTAGGAAGTAAATGACGTTTCCCAATTTCAACCTTTTCCTCAATGGTATAACCGGTTACATTGATAATTTCCATCCTATCAAGTAATGCCGGTTGAATAGTTGATAAACTATTACAAGTAGCAATAAACATGACTTTAGATAAATCATATCCCATTTCCAAGAAATTGTCATAAAACTCATTATTTTGTTCGGGATCCAGTACCTCTAACATAGCAGATGAAGGATCTCCTTGATTTGAATTTGACAATTTATCTATTTCATCTAAAACAAAAACTGGATTTGATTTACCAGCTTTTTTTAAACTTTGAACTATTCGCCCTGGCATAGCACCAATATAGGTCTTTCTATGCCCTCTAATCTCTGCCTCATCACGCAGTCCGCCTAAAGAAATACGCACATACTCTCTTCCTAAAGCTTCTGCAATTGATTTCCCTAATGATGTTTTACCAACTCCTGGAGGGCCATATAGACATAAAATAGGTGATTTCATGTCATTTCTCAATTTTAAAACCGCCAAATGTTCTATAATTCTGCGCTTCACATCTTCTAAACCAAAATGATCTCTGTCAAGAATTTTGCGTGCACGTTTTAAATCAAACTTATCTTTACTAAATTCATTCCAGGGTAAATCTAAAAACAAGTCTAAATAATTTCTTTGAATGGAGTATTCTGCAACCTGTGGATTCATACGTTGCATTTTTGCCAGTTCTTTTTCAAAATGACTCGCCACTTTTTCATCCCAAAGTTTACTCTTAGCCCTTATTCTCATTTCATCAATTTCCTCATCATGACTCACGCCACCTAATTCTTCTTGAATGGTTTTCATTTGTTGATGTAAGAAATATTCACGCTGCTGTTGGCTCATATCCATTTGAACCTTAGACTGAATATCATTTTTAAGCTCTAACTTTTGAAACTCCATATTCATGTATTTAAGAGTTTCTAAAGCGCGTTTTTTTAGGTCATTGATTTCCAATAAACTTTGCTTTTCAGCTACTGAAAGATTCATGTTTGAAGACACAAAATTGACTAAAAATGACGTGCTTTCAATGTTTTTAATTGCGAAGGATGCTTCACTAGGAATATTAGGACTATCCTTAATAATTTGAAGTGCTAAGTCTTTTATAGAATCAATAATCGCTATAAATTCTTTATTACTTATAGCCGGTCTTGCTTCTGGAATTTCTCTTATAGTAGCATTCATATAAGGCTCTTCGGTAATTATTTCTGCTACTTTGAAACGTTTTTTACCTTGAATAATAACGGTTACATTACCATCAGGCATTTTTAATACACGTAAAATTCTGGCAACCGTTCCAGTAGCATGAATATCTTTCGCAGTAGGGTCTTCAATAGATTCATCCTTTTGAGCCACGACACCAATAACCTTGTTTCCTTTATTGGCATCATTGATTAGTTTTATAGACTTATCTCTTCCAGCTGTAATTGGGATAACTACACCCGGAAAAAGAACCGTATTTCTTAAAGGTAATATAGGTAAGATTTCAGGTAAAACTTCTTTATTTATCTCTTCTTCGTCTTCAGGGGTCATTAACGGAATCAATTCAGAATTTTCATCAAACTCTTGAAATGACAAACTGTCAAGACTTATAAAATTAGATTTCTTCATATATGTTTTTAAGCCAATATGTCATTTTAATACATATGGCGATTATTTATACTATTTCATGATTATAATAAAATACTGAATGTCAATATATTAATTAAAGTATTCAATATTTATATAACAAATAAGGACAATACCCATGCCATAATAATTTTTCACCTCTTAAAAAGATTCAAACCTTATACTGAGATTGAGATATACAGCTTATATTTTATCCATTTTTTTTAAAATAAAAAGCAAAACTATTGGAATAGCTAGCAATCCAATCATTAATAAGTTTTCTTTAAATAACCATGATGCCAATATCAGCGTAATAACATACCCACCAATGGCACCTCCAAAATGGGCATCATGACCAATATTACCGACTCTGTTTTTCATTCCATAAATAGAATATAATAAATACCCTATTCCAAAAAGATAGGCGGGTATTGGAATAGGAATGAAAAACATATATAAACTCATTCCTGGCTTTAATAAAATAGCAGAATAAATGACTCCCATGACTGCGCCACTGGCACCCACAGCACTATAATGATACTCCTCTTTATGAAAATATAATGACAACAAATTACCTAATAATAAACTTCCTACATATATTATGAGAAAACCATAAATACCCAAATCATTGATAACAATGTCAGCAAAAAAATATAAAGAAAACATATTAAAAAATAAATGCGAATTATCAACATGTAAAAAGCCAGAGCTAAATAAACGGAATTGTTCCCCTCTTCTTAAAGCTCCAACATTAAATTTATATTTTTCGAAAAAACCAAAATCTCCGAATCCTTTATAAGAAATAATCACATTGGCTGCAATAATAATTATGGTTACTAAATCTAATTTGCCCATAAGGAATAAAAATTTTAAATAATTTAAGTTCTATATTTGTTCCTGCAAATTTAAAATTAAAAAATGCAATTTCTAGCTTACATTGTTCTTTATCCTTTTTTGTGGCTTATTTCTATTTTGCCTTTTAGAGTATTGTACATCATATCTGATTTTTTATATCTATTAATTTATCCTATTCTAGGATACCGAAAGAAAGTGGTTACCGCTAATTTGCATTTGGCTTTTCCTGATAAAACGAAAGAAGAAATTAAAATTATTAGAAGGAAATTTTATCATCATTTATGTGACATGCTTTTAGAAGCGATAAAATCCATCACAATAACTGAAGCCGAAATGAAAAAACGCTATGTTTTTAAAAACGTGGAAGATATTCACAAACTTGAAAAGGAAAATAAAAGTATTGTCCTCTTTATGGGGCATTATGCAAGTTGGGAATGGGTTTTTATTTTACAAAAGCATGTTAACCATACAGGTTATGCTGTATATAAACAATTAAGTAACAAATATTTTGATGCCTTAGTAAAACGAATACGAGCAAAATATAAAAGTTATTTAATAACGACAAAAGAAACGTTTCCCACTCTTATTGAAGCAAAACAAAACAAACAATTAACTTTAAACGGTTTTGTTTTTGATCAGTCACCAAAACTTGATAGAGCAATACATTGGCAAAATTTTATGGGTATCAAGGTACCGGTTCATGTTGGTGCTGAAATACTTGCAAAACGTTTAGACATGGCCACCCTGTTTTTGAAAGTAAAAAAAATAAAACGTGGTTATTATGAAGCCACGATTATGGATATTATAAAGGATCCAAATAAAATTGAAGATTTTAAAATTACTGATGCCTATTTAAAGCACATTGAAAATCAAATAATTGAGGCTCCTGAATTTTACCTATGGACACACAAGCGATGGAAACATGCCAATAATGCTCCCACATAAAGATTAATTCTTATTTATTAGCAATTGCCCCTATTTCTTTAATAAATTTATCAGCCAATGTATCGGCTTCTGTTTGCGATTTGGCTTCGGTGTATATTCTAATTATTGGTTCGGTGTTACTTTTACGTAAATGCACCCAACTTTCAGAAAAATCAATTTTTACGCCATCAATAGTCGTTATTTGTTCCTTCTGATAACGATTTTCCATCTCATTCAAAATACCATCTACATCTAAACCAGGCGTAAGTTCTATTTTCTTTTTACTCATAAAGTAATTGGGATAGGTTTTACGAAGAGCACTCACACTCATTTGCTTATCAGCTAACAAACTTAAAAATAAAGCAACACCCACAAGTGCATCTCTTCCATAATGAGATTCTGGGTAAATAATTCCCCCATTACCTTCACCACCTATCACCACTTTATTTTTCTTCATTAATTTAACCACGTTCACTTCTCCAACCGCGCTCGCTTCATACTTTCCACCATATTTTTCTGTCACATCACGTAAAGCTCTTGTAGAACTCATGTTACTCACCGTATTTCCAGGCGTTCTGCTTAATACATAATCCGCACAAGCTACCAAAGTATATTCTTCTCCAAACATGTCTCCGTTTTCATCCATAAAGGCTAGTCTGTCTACATCTGGATCTACCACAATACCAAAATCGGCTTTATGTTTTTTTACAGCCTCTGATAAATCTGTTAAATGTTCTTTTAGTGGTTCTGGGTTATGGGGGAACTCACCATTAGGTTCACAATATAATTTAACAACATGAACACCCAATCTTTCTAAAAGTAAAGGAATAGCTATACCTCCAGTAGAATTCACACCATCAACTACTACTTTAAATCTGGCATCCTCAATAGCTTTTACATTGACAAGAGGTAAATCTAATACCTCAATGATATGCAAATCTATATAAGCTTTGTTTTTCGTAATTTTTCCTAAACTATCAACATCAGCAAATGACATGTCATCACTTTCAGCAATTTCTAAAATTTTAGCACCTTCTTGCCCGTCAAGAAATTCGCCTTTTGCATTCAAAAGCTTTAATGCATTCCACTGTTTTGGGTTATGACTTGCTGTAAGGATAATACCGCCATCGGCATGCTCCATGGGAACCGCTAATTCCACTGTTGGTGTTGTAGAAAGGCCTAAATCCACTACATGAATTCCTAATCCAACCAAAGTATTCATAACTAAATTCTGAATCATGGCTCCTGAAATACGAGCATCTCTGCCAACCACAACTTTATATTGGTCTTTTTGCCGTTGTTGTTTTATCCATACACCATAGGCTGATGCAAATTTAACAGCATCAATAGGCGTTAAATTATCTCCAACCTGACCTCCAATGGTTCCTCGAATTCCAGAAATTGATTTTATTAATGTCATTTTAATTGAATTTTTAACAAACCTACATATTTTTTTCAGCTTGTATTTTATTAAACCCTAAAAAATGTTCAACGGAATAATTTTAAAGTTAAAATACTAATCTTCCTTTTGAATTTGTAAATTACACCAATGAATTACTTAGCACATATTTATCTTTCCGGTGACCGTGACCTTGTTACTATTGGAAATTTTATGGCCGATGGAATCAAAGGTAAAGATTATAAAAACTATCCTGTTGAAATTCAAATTGGTGTCTTATTGCACAGGCATATCGATACTTTTACAGATGCCCATAAAATAGTTAGAAAAAGCACCAAACGATTACACGAAAAATACAGTCATTATTCTGGGATCATTGTAGATATGCTGTATGATCATTTTTTAGCCAAAAACTGGGACCGATATAGTAATGTATTATTAACAGAATACGTTGATTCATTCTATGATTCTCTCCAAGAAAATTATCATATATTACCATTTCGTGTTCAAAAAATGATACCCTATATGATGACTGATAATTGGTTAGTGAGTTATGCCTCTCTTGAAGGCATTTCTAAAGCTTTAGAAGGTATGAATAGGCGGACAAAAAACAGATCTAACATGCACGAAGCTGTTCATGAACTAGAAAAGTTTTATTCAGATTTTGAAAATGAGTTTAGTTTCTTTTTTGATGAATTATTGCTTTTTTCAAATCTTAAATTAAATGAGTTGAATAATTTATTTTATGCAAAATGAAAAGATTTATTTATTACACCATCATATTATTAGCTATTTTTTCATGCAAAAATACTGAAGAAAAAACCAGCAGCACCTCTACTAAAAGAGGTCTCATAGCAAATCACGCCATGGTTGTTTCTGCACGTGAGGAAGCTTCAAAAATAGGTGTTGATATTTTAAAAAATGGCGGAAATGCTTTTGATGCCATGGTAGGGACTGAATTAGCTCTGGCAGTAGCCTACCCATATGCTGGTAATCTTGGAGGCGGCGGTTTTATGGTTTATAGAAAATTTAATGGCGAAATTGGAGCGATAGATTATAGAGAAAAAGCCCCTCTAGCCTCAACAAAGAATATGTTTTTAGATGAAAATGGAAATGTGATACCTGAAAAAAGTACCCTTGGCGCTATGGCGGTTGGTATCCCTGGAACCATAGCAGGTGTTTTTGAAGTTCATAAAAAACTTGGATCACTTCCTATTGAAGACATTCTTATGCCTGTTATTGATTTAGCTTATAAAGGTATTGTTGTTACTGAAAAACAAGAAGAAAGAATCAAACATTATCAACCGTTTTTTACGAAAGCAAATAAAGATTCTATTGTCTTTGACAAGCATTGGAAAGCGAACGACACCATTAAATTTGCGCCTCTTGCCAAAACTTTGGAGCGTGTTTTAAAAAATGGTCGTGATGAATTTTACAAAGGCGAAACTGCAAAAATATTAGTGAAGTTCATACAAGATAATGGCGGTATTATAACTGAGGAAGATTTAGCAAAATATGAAGCACAGTGGAGAATACCAGTGACATTTACTTATGATGATTTAAAAATCATATCTATGTCTCCTCCTTCTAGTGGCGGCGTTTGTTTAGCTCAAATTATGAAAATGATTGAACCTTTTGATTTAAATGAATATGGACATAATTCTTTAAAGACTATTCAGGTTATTACAGAAGCAGAAAGACGGGCTTATGCCGACAGAAGTTATTATTTGGGTGATCCCGATTTTGTTGAAATTCCTATAAAAGAACTTATCAATGACACCTACTTAAGCCAAAGAATGTCTAATTTTTCATTTGACAAAGCAACCTCATCAACAAATGTATCCCATGGCAACGTTCAAGTCATTGAAAGCAATGAAACAACCCATTATTCAATTATTGACCAATTTGGAAATGCTATTTCTGCAACAACTACTTTAAATGGTGCTTATGGATCAAAATTATATTGTTCTGAACTAGGGTTTTTCTTGAATAATGAAATGGATGATTTTAGCAGTAAACCTGGAGTTCCAAACATGTTTGGACTCATAGGTGCTGAAGCTAATAGTATAGTTCCTGAAAAACGTATGTTGAGCTCAATGACCCCAACAATTGTTGAAAAAAATGGTGAATTATTTATGTCTGTTGGTACTCCGGGGGGCTCAACTATTATTACTTCAGTATTACAAACTATTTTAAATGTTCACGAGTTTAAAATGACCATGCAAGAAGCCGTAGATGCGCCGAGATTTCATCATCAATGGTTACCCGATGTCATTCAAATGGAACCCAATTCTTTTGATAAAGGTTTAGTTAAAAAGCTTGAGAATAAGGGGTACTTAATTAATGAAAAAGATTCTCCTGTTATTGGAAAAGTGGATGGCATCATGCTTTTAATCGATAAAAAGCTGGAAGGTGGTGCAGATCACCGAGGTGACGATACGGCTGTCGGTTTTTAGTTCCAATTTTCTAACGAGTCAATTCTATTTGATAATTTAGTGCTGATTTTAAGAACATTATCCAGCTTTTTTAAGTTAGACTATTTATGAAAACCAAAAAAACATTTAAAATAATTACGGGCGTTATTATCTTTTTAACTTTACCCAGCATTTTATTTTTCGTGTTTATGTTTTTCAAATATAACGAAGACTTACCTCAAGGAAAACAAGGACCAAAAGCAGATCAATTGGCTTATAAGATGCTTGAGGCTTTAGATTTTGATGCTTATAAAAACACGGATTATATAGAATGGACTTTTAAAAATCTGCATCATTATAAATGGGAAAAATCAAAAAATAGTTGTGCTGTTTTTTGGAAAGACTATAAAGTAGATCTTCACTTAAATGACATATCATTAAACAAGGCTTACATTCATGGTTTTAAGGTTGAAGGAGACATTGGAGAAGAACTTATTACTAAAGCCCTTGCTTATTTTAATAATGATTCCTTCTGGTTAGTTGCGCCTTATAAAGTCTTTGATAATGGCACAGAAAGACGATTGGTAGATTTAAAAAATGGGGGGCATGGTTTATTAATAACCTACACAACAGGTGGCACCACACCTGGCGATTCATATTTATGGTTATTTGAAGATGATGGAACGCCAAAAAGCTTTAAAATGTGGACGTCTATATTACCGATTCAAGGTCTGGAATCTTCTTGGTCTCATTGGACAACCACTGAAAGTGGTGCCAAACTGCCCACATTCCATAATATTTTATTTTTAGGTATTGAGATAACAAATATTAAAGGAACAACATATAACCAGTAATATTTAAGTTAAATCTCCTAATTTCAACTCCCTTTTTGCCCAACAAACTGTTGATTTTTAGATTTAAACAATACATTAAAACTTGTTAAGCTACCATATATTCGGGTGATATATTGCTGCAAATCAATTTTCCCTTGTTCATCCAAATCACTCGCATTAATGCGCTGTTCCATAACTCGTAACCGGTCTCTAACCATAGTGATTTTATGGAAAAAGGTGTCAATAGGCAGCTCATACGGTTTTAAACTGGTGTCACTTGGCTCTAAAATTAGTTTACCTCCCTTATATTTATCTGCAATTGGAACGATTTCTGAAACATCACTCCATTTTTTTAAAATTTCCTTTAAACTACTTTCAACATCAAAAAAACTAACGGTATCAACATCATCTTCAGTGGCTTCAATGATATCTATTTCAGCATCAATATCAATTGTTTCTAAACCACTATCAATAAAAGTAACCCAATAATGCTTTGATGATACATTGGTAACCACCCCTTTTCCAAATTCAGCATGCTTAATTCGAGACCCTATTCCTAATAATTTCATAAAACTTAATTAATTTATTTCAGTTAACAATTATAATAAATCTAACAGTATTGGCAATTAAAAATTTGCACTAAAATTGTACCTTTGCACTTTTGCTAATTTATGAGCCAATTTGAAGAGCATATTGAGGTTAAAGGTGCCAGAGTGCATAATCTTAAAAATATTGATGTTACTATTCCAAGAGAAAAACTGGTGGTCATTACTGGTTTGTCTGGAAGTGGTAAATCTTCCTTGGCATTTGATACCATTTATGCTGAAGGACAAAGACGATATATTGAAACCTTTTCAGCATATGCCCGTCAGTTTTTAGGCGGCTTAGAACGACCGGATGTTGATAAAATTGATGGTTTGTCGCCAGTTATTGCGATTGAACAAAAAACCACGAGTAAATCACCTCGATCCACGGTAGGAACCATCACTGAAATTTATGACTTTCTGCGGTTATTATTTGCAAGAGCTTCAGATGCTTACAGTTATAACACTGGAGAGAAGATGGTTAGCTATAGTGATGCTTTAATAAAAGAACTAATAATCAGTGATTTTAAAGGAAAGCGCATCAATATTTTAGCACCTGTTGTGCGTTCGCGTAAAGGTCATTATAGAGAGTTGTTTGAACAAATTGCTAAACAAGGATTTGTAAAAGTCAGAACTGACGGAGACATTGTTGATCTAGCTAAAGGTATGAAACTTGACAGATACAAAAACCATGATATTGAAATTGTTATTGACAGATTAGTTATTGATGATACCGCTGATAATGAGAAGCGTTTAACAGAAAGTATTAATACCGCTATGTATCATGGAGAAGATGTACTTATGGTTATTGACCAAGATACCAAAGAAACCAGATTTTTTAGTAGAAATTTAATGTGCCCGTCATCGGGCATTTCTTATCCAGATCCAGAACCCAATAATTTTTCATTCAATTCGCCAAAGGGCGCTTGCCCAAATTGCAATGGTATAGGAACCTTATATCAGGTTAATGACAAGAAAATTATTCCGGATGATTCATTATCTATAAAAAACGGTGCTCTAGCACCTCATGGTCCTGAAAAAAACGGTTGGATTTTTAAACAATTAGAAATTATTGCACAACGGTTTAATTTTAAATTAAGTGACCCTTATAAAGACATTCCTGAAGAAGCCAAACAAATGATTTTATATGGGGGAAATGAAAAATTTTCAATAGAAAGTAAAACCTTAGGTGTTACAAGAGATTATAAAATTGATTTTGAAGGTATTGCAAATTTTATAGAAAATCAATATAAAACAGCTGATTCTACGTCATTAAAAAGATGGGCAAAGGATTATATGGATAAAATTATTTGTCCGGAATGTGAAGGCTCCAGATTAAAAAAAGAATCGCTCTATTTTAAAGTTAATGATAAAAATATTTCCGATTTAGCAAATACTGATATCAGTGAACTAGCAGAATGGTTTAATACGTTAAATCAGCATTTATCTGAAAAACAATTATTGATTGCTGAAGAAATTATAAAAGAAATTAAAGCACGATTAAAGTTTCTATTAGATGTAGGCTTAGATTATTTGGCACTTAACAGAAGTTCAAAATCTTTATCGGGTGGTGAAGCACAACGTATTCGTTTAGCGACTCAAATAGGCTCGCAATTAGTTGGTGTTCTTTATATCTTAGATGAACCAAGTATTGGTTTACATCAACGTGATAATGAAAAACTTATCAATTCACTTATTGCCTTAAGAGATATTGGCAACTCTGTTATTGTGGTTGAGCATGATAAAGACATGATTGAACGTGCAGATTATGTTATAGATATCGGACCCAAAGCTGGAAAACATGGTGGGGAAATTATTAGCATTGGAACCCCTGAAGAATTAAAAACACACCACACTTTAACCGCCGATTATTTAAACGGCACCAAACATATTGAAATTCCACAAAAGCGAAGAAAAGGTAATGGTAAAGCCATGAATTTAATTGGATGTACAGGTAATAATTTAAAAAACGTATCTGTATCGTTTCCTTTAGGAAAAATGATTGGTGTAACAGGAGTTTCTGGAAGCGGAAAATCTACATTAATTAATGAAACACTCTACCCTATTTTAAATGCCTACTATTTTAATGGCGTTAAAAAACCGATGCCTTATAAGAGTATTGATGGCTTAAAACATATTGACAAGGTGATTGATGTAAACCAATCACCAATTGGAAGAACACCGCGAAGTAATCCGGTAACATACACAGGGACCTTTAGCGAAATAAGAAGTTTATTTGCTAAAATTCCGGAAGCGATGATTCGTGGATATAAAGCCGGAAGATTTAGTTTTAACGTAAAAGGAGGTCGTTGTGAAACCTGTCAAGGTGGTGGTTTGCGTGTCATTGAAATGAATTTTCTACCTGATGTTTATGTAGAATGTGAAACATGTCAAGGCAAACGTTTTAACAGAGAAACCCTTGAAATCAGATATAAAGGAAAATCAATTAGTGATGTTTTGGATATGACCATAAGTGAGGCCGTTACTTTTTTTGAGCACATTCCTAAAATACACAACAAGTTAAAAACAATTGAAGATGTTGGTTTGGGTTATATTACGTTAGGTCAGCAAAGCACAACCCTTTCTGGTGGTGAAGCACAACGCATTAAATTAGCAACAGAACTAAGTAAACGCGACACAGGAAATACCTTTTATATTTTAGATGAACCAACTACAGGTTTGCACTTTGAAGATATTAGAGTGTTGATGCATGTATTAAATAAATTGGTTGATAAAGGTAATACAGTTCTCATTATAGAGCATAATTTAGATGTTATTAAAACCGTTGATCATATAATTGATATAGGTTATGAAGGTGGTAAAGACGGTGGGCAAATTATTGTTGAAGGCACGCCTGAAGAGGTTATTCAACATAAAAAAAGCTATACTGCACAATTCCTTAAAAAAGAATTAAATTAGCAAGTTGTAAAAATTTACTTAACATGAGACAAGAACTACATCCAAAAGGATGGAATGAAATAAAAACAAATGATTCCTGGGCTATTTTCAAGATTATGGGAGAATTTGTTAGTGGTTTTGAGAAAATGAGTAAGATTGGTCCTTGCGTCACTATTTTCGGATCAGCAAGAACCAAACCAGACAATATTTATTATTTATTAGCAGAAAAAATAGCCAAAAGAATTGTTGAATCTGGTTATGGTGTGATTACTGGTGGCGGACCAGGAATCATGGAGGCTGGAAATAAAGGCGCACATTTGGGAGGTGGTACTTCCGTTGGCTTGAATATTGAATTACCTTTTGAGCAGCATGACAATCCCTACATCGATAGTGATAAAAATTTAGATTTTGATTATTTTTTTGTTAGAAAAGTCATGTTTGTAAAATACTCACAAGGTTTTGTTGTGATGCCTGGAGGCTTTGGAACACTTGACGAATTATTTGAAGCCATTACACTGATACAGACTCATAAGATTGAGAAATTCCCCATTATTTTAGTGGGAACTAAATTCTGGACAGGTCTAATGGATTGGATAAAAGCTACACTATTAAATGAATTTGGTAATATTAGCGAGAAAGATTTAGAATTAATCAATTTAGTAGATACTGAAGATGAGGTTATTCATATTTTAGATTCCTTTTATAAAGAATCTGATTTTAGCCCTAATTTTTAATAGTATCAATTTAAAGTGAACATGCTCATTCGAATATTTTTCAAGAATTAAATTTATTATATTACCATTCCTTTTTATCTATATAATTAACCTTTTAATGTTTATTGAATAAATTGAGATTTCGATTATTAAGCTTTTTTCTAATTGGGCTACTAAGCCTTACCATGTCAGGTCAAAACAGCATTGACCTAAGAGCTGTATTTAATATTGAAAAAAAACAAATAGCAATATCTCAAACCATTATATATCAAAATACTTCAAATGATACCTTGCAAACTATTTATTTAAACAATTGGAATAATAGTTACGCTACAAAAAATACACCATTGGCAATTCGAATGGCAGATGAATATAAAAATGAATTTCATTTTGCTAAAAATGAAGACAGAGGATTTTCAGTAATTACTTCTATTAAACAAGGTCAGGATGAATTGGCATTTGAAACGTTACCAGGACAAATAGATATTGTAAAAGTAGAATTAAATACGCCTCTTAAACCTAATGAGTCCTACAAGCTTAATCTCTCTTATATTGTTCAAATTCCGAGCGATAAATTCACAAGTTATGGAATGACTCCAACGGGTGACATAAATTTAAGATATTGGTATATTACACCGGCTATTTATAACGGGGAATGGCAATATTATAGCAATAAAGATTTAGATGATTTATACATACCTGAAGCGCATTTAGCATTGGAAATTGTATTCCCAAAAGGATATTATATTACTTCTGAATTAAATATAAGTAATACCACTCAAAGCAATATAAATCAATCCATTACATTAGAAGGAAATAATAGAGTTAATAACAAATTATTTCTTAGAAAATCATCTGTTTTTAATAGTATTCAAGCTGGTAATTTCACGTTAATTTCAGATATAGAAGATCCTAATTTAGCCGTTATTGATAAAGTTTTAATAACTGAAAAAATAACTAAGTTTATTTTTGAAAACTTAGGTAATTATCCCCATGAAAAACTACTTTTAACTAATATTGATTACTTAAAAGATCCCATATACGGATTAAATTTTCTGCCAAAATTTGTCCATCCATATCCTGACAATTTTCAATATGAATTAAAACTTCTAAAAGTTGCGCTTTATAATTATTTAGAAAATACACTTCTTGTAAACCCAAGAAAAGAGCAATGGCTTCTTGATGGACTACAGATATATTATTTAATGAAATATGTTGAAATAAATTACCCAAACATGAAGTTTCTTGGGACATTAGCCAACTTTTGGGGTATTCGTTCCTTCCATGCAGCCGATGTTAATTTTAATGAAAAGTACAATCTAGGATATATGCTCATGGCAAGAACAAATAGAGATCAACCTCTTTCAATGGAAAAGGATTCTTTATTAAAGTTCAACAAAAGTATAGCCAATAAATATAAGGCTGGCGTTGGTTTAAAATATCTAGATGATTTTATTAATTCTGATGTGTTAGAAACAACCATAAAATCATTTCTAACACAAAACCAAACAAAGCAAATCAAAGCAGAACTATTTGAGAACTATTTAAAAAACAATACCAATAAAGATATTGATTGGTTTTTTAAAGACTATTTAAAAACAAGAAAAAAGATAGATTTTAAAATAAAGAAAGTTCTAAAATCAAATGACTCTGTAACTTTAACCATAAGGAATAAAGGCGACAATTCTTTGCCTGTTTCCTTATACACACTCAACAATGATTCTATAGTTTCCAAAACATGGATTGAAAATATTACAGAGGATAAAACCATTACCATTCCAAGAAATAATGCTGATAAATTAGTTCTTAACTATGAAAATATAATTCCTGAAATAAATGCTCGGGATAACTGGAAATCATTAAAAGGATTCTTTTTTAATAACAAACCGCTGCAATTCAGAATTTTCAAAGACATAGAAGATCCCTATTATAATCAGGTCTTTTTTATGCCTATTGTTGAATATAACAACATATATGACGGTTTAACTTTAGGTGTAAAAGCATATAATAAAACACTTTTAAGAAAGAACTTTAACTATAAATTTGAACCAAAATTTTCTCTTAAATCAAAATCATTGACAGGAGGAGGCAATGTTTTCAATATTCACGATTTTGAGAATAGTAATTTGTATTCTTTAAATTATGGTCTGAGAGGAAGTTATAATTCTTATGCGCCTGAATTATTTGTTAGGCAAATTACCCCCTATGTAAGTTTATACTTCAGAGAAAAAAATGATTTTCGTTCTAACAAAAGAAAATTATTAAACATTAGATATTTAGATACAAAGCGAGATGAAGACATCAATAATATAGCTAACTCCTATCAACCAAATTATAATGTTTTTAATATCCGTTTTGTGAATTCTAATGATAATTTAATCAAATATAATAATTGGTATACAGATTTTCAATTAGGAAAAACATTTACGAAAGTATCATTTGAATATGAATACAGACGTTTATATGAAAATAACAGACAATTAAATTTACGTTGGTTTTCAGGCATTTTTTTAAGAAATGCAAATGATTTAGATTCTGATTATTTTAGTTTTGCTTTAGACCGACCAACAGATTATTTATTTGATTATAATTATTTGGGGAGGTCAGAATCTTCAGGTATTTTTAGTCAACAATACATAGAGGCAGAAGGTGGCTTTAAATCAAAATTAAATCCTGCCTTTGCCAACCAATGGATTTCAACACTCAATGCCAGTACCACTTTATGGAAATATGTGCTAGTCTATTCTGATGTTGGTTTTGTCAAAAACAAATTCAACGCTGTTAAATTTGTTTATGATTCTGGAATTCGAATAAATCTAGTAACTGATTATTTTGAAATTTATTTACCCATTTATTCAAACCTTGGATGGGAAATTGGACAACCAAATTATGATCAAAAAATCCGATTTAAATTTACTGTCGACCCAAAATCATTATTTGGATTATTCAGAAGACGATGGTATTGAAAATGTTAATTTATTGCAGTTTTTTCTTCTTAATTCATTTTTATTAAATTAATTATCAATAAAATTCCAATTAAAAATTATTTTATTAACAATTGTTCAAATCCCTAGAAATATTGATATTGTGAGAACCATAAAGTTTAACTAAATTTGCCGAAAGTGAAAGCTCTATAAAATGCAACCAATCCCTGATTTAAAAAATAACATGTCTTTTGATGACTTTAAAACAGAAGTTTTAAATGACTATAAAATTGCAGTTACTAGCCGTGAATGTAGTTTACTTGGCAGACGTGAGGTTTTAACTGGGAAGGCCAAATTTGGCATTTTTGGAGACGGGAAAGAAGTGCCACAACTAGCGATGGCTAAAGCTTTTAGAAAAGGTGATTTTCGTTCTGGCTATTATCGTGATCAAACTTTCATGATGGCTTTAGGTGAGTTAACTATAGAGCAGTTTTTTGCGGGATTGTATGCCAATACTGATTTAGAAATGGAACCTATGTCAGCTGGAAGACAGATGGGTGGACATTTCACAACTCACAGTTTGGATCAAAATGGTCATTGGAAAAATTTAACAAAACAATATAATTCAAGTGCCGATATCTCACCTACTGCTGGACAAATGCCTCGATTACTGGGTTTGGCTCAAGCATCAAAAATTTACAGGAATGTAAAAGGAATTGATACTACAAATTTCTCTAACAATGGAAATGAGGTCGCTTGGGGAACCATTGGAAATGCCAGTACTAGTGAAGGATTGTTTTTTGAAACTATCAATGCAGGTGGTGTTTTACAGGTGCCAATGATTATAAGTGTTTGGGATGATGAATATGGAATTTCAGTGCATGCAAGACACCAAACTTCAAAAGAAAATATATCAGAGATTTTAAAAGGATTTCAGCGCAACCAAGATGATAAGGGTTATGAAATTTTAAGAATTAAAGGTTGGGATTATGCTAATTTAGTTGAAACGTATCAAGAGGCTGCCTCCATTGCCCGTGAAGAACATGTACCGGTATTAATTCATGTTTCTGAATTAACACAACCTCAAGGGCATTCTACTTCTGGATCTCATGAACGTTATAAAGATAAAAACCGATTAAACTGGGAAATTGAGCGTGATTGCAATTCAAAAATGCGCACTTGGATGATTGAAACCGGTATTGCCACCAATGAGGCCTTAACTGAACTAGAGCGCGTTATAAAACGTGAAGTTAGAGATGGTAAAAAAAGAGCATGGGATACCTTTCTAGGACCAATTTTAAAAGAAAGAGAAGAATTGTCTGCTATATTATCTCGATTAGCAACCACGAGTAAAAGTTCTGAATTTATCTTAAAAGAGAAGAGCACATTGCTAGGTCTTGAAGAACCTACTCGAAAAGATATTTTATCAACCGCAAGAAACATTTCACACCATATTATTTCAGATAATTCGATAGAAAAACAAAACCTTAACAATTGGATCACAAAAAAATTTAATGAAGCTCAAATTAGCTTCAGTTCACATTTATATTCTGAATCTGATAAATCTGTAATTGGAATCAGTGAGGTACTTGCTAATTATGATAATGATGCCGCACAAGTTGATGGTAGAATTATTATACGGGATAACTTTGATTATATTTTCAACAAACATCCTGACGTTTTAATTTTTGGTGAGGATACCGGATATATTGGAGATGTAAATCAAGGTCTTGAAGGCTTACAGGAAAAATATGGTGAACTTAGAGTTTCAGATACCGGAATTAGAGAAGCCACTATTTTAGGTCAAGGTATTGGAATGGCAATGCGTGGTTTAAGACCCATAGCAGAAATTCAATATTTAGATTATTTAATGTATGCCCTGCAAATAATCAGCGATGATTTAGCTACTTTACATTATAGAACTAAGGGTCGTCAAAAAGCTCCTTTAATTATCAGAACTCGAGGACATAGATTAGAAGGGATTTGGCATTCAGGTTCTCAATTGGGAGGTATATTAAATTTAGTTAGGGGAATTCATGTTCTGGTTCCAAGAAACATGACCAAAGCAGCGGGATTTTACAACACCCTTTTAGAAGGAGATGAGCCTGCTTTAGTGATTGAATGCTTAAATGGTTACAGGTTAAAAGAAAAATTACCCAATAATATTGGACAATTCAAAACACCAATAGGTGTTGTAGAGACAGTGAAACACGGAAACGATATCACCTTAGTTTCATACGGTTCTACTTTACGCATTGTTGAACAAGCGGCCAAAGAATTACAATTAGTAGATATTGAAGTTGAAATAATAGATGTGCAATCTTTGCTTCCTTTTGATATTAACCATGACATAGCTGAAAGTATTGCTAAAACCAATCGTGTTATGATTATTGATGAAGATGTGCCAGGTGGTGCTTCAGCCTATATTTTAAATGAAATTTTAAATACACAAAATGCGTATCAGTATCTGGATAGCCAACCTAAAACGTTAACTGCTAAAGCTCATAGACCAGCTTATGGTACAGACGGAGATTATTTTTCAAAGCCATCAGTGGAAGATGTATTTGAAGCGGTTTATCTTGTCATGCATGAAATGAATCCTTCTGATTTTCCTAAATTGAGATAATATATTTTGAAAGCTGTTCCGGTAGTCACTATAAAAAAAGAGTTGAAAGAACTATCTAACGAAGAGCTCATAGAACTTTGTCTTCGTTTATCAAAATTCAAAAAGGAAAATAAAGAATTACTTACCTATCTTCTTTTTGAATCTCAAAATGAAGAGGATTATATCCAAAGTATTAAGAATTTTGTTGATGAACAATTTGAAATAATTAATAGAGATAGTTATTTCTTCATCAAAAAGAGTGTTCGTAAAATATTAAGACTCATTAAAAAATTTGCCAGATACTCTTTAAAAAAAGAAACAGAAGTAGAATTACTTTTATATTTCTGTCAAAAACTAAAAGAATTTATTCCTTCAATTAAAAATAATGTGACACTTACCAATATTTATGAAAGGCAATTAGTTCTTTCTAAAAAAATTATTTCAACATTGCATGAAGATTTACAATATGATTATAATTTGGTCATAGATAAATTAAATGATTAAATAAATTAAGCTAACAAGCTACTTTTCTTACTTTTCAAACTTAATATGTAACTTTGTAATCTATATTTAAAGATTCAAATCAAAGAATGATAAATATTCACGAAAAGACTTTACAAGACTTAGAATTTCATACTGTTTTAGAGCAAGTAAGTGAACATTGCATTACCCCATTAGGAAATGAAAAAGCGCTACAAATTGAGCCGTTTAAAACAAAGGAAGAACTTTTAGTTGCTTTACATTTAACCAATGAATATCTATCCTCTTTTCACAATAACAACAGAATACCGAATCATGGTTTTGATGCGATAACGAAAGAACTTCAATTACTGCGGATAGATAATACCTATCTTGAAGTTCACAGCTTAAAAAAAATTGTTTCTATTTCATTAACTACCAATGAAATAGTTTTATTCTTATCAAAATTTACAGAATATTATCCTGTATTAAATGACTTCGCTTCAAATATAGAAGTTAATAAAGCTATCATTGAAAAAGTAGACGCCATTGTTGATAGATTTGGTGATATCAAGGACAATGCTTCCTCATTATTATATGATTTAAGACAATCTATTAATAAAATAAAGGGTAAAATTAATCAGAGTTTTGCAACCGCTTTGCATAGCTATCATCAGTTAGACTATTTAGATGACATTAGAGAATCTGTTGTAGAAAATAAACGCGTTCTAGCTGTAAAAGCTATGTACAGACGTAAAGTTCAAGGCTCCATAATGGGTGGAAGTAAAACTGGTAGTATTGTTTATATAGAGCCAGAAACCACATTACAGTTCACTCGTGAACTTAATAATTTAGAATATGAAGAAAAGGAAGAAGTTGTTCGTATTTTAAAAGAAGTTACTAATTATATACGTCCGTTTTCAAAATTATTGCAAGATTCTCAATCTTTTTTGATAGCTATTGATGTGATAGCGGCTAAGGCTAAGTATGCTAAATCCATGAATGCCATTCTTCCCGAAATTTCTGAAGACAGAAGCATGATTTTAAGAGATGCCTATCATCCGCTTTTATATTTAAGTAACCAAAAAAATAAAAAAACAACTTTCCCTCAAACCATTGATTTTCAGCAAGAAAAACGAGTTATCGTCATTTCGGGACCTAATGCAGGAGGAAAAAGTATTACTCTTAAAACTATTGGACTTTTGCAAGTAATGATTCAAAGTGGTTTATTAATTCCGGTTCATGAACGCAGTAAGGTTTTTGTTTTTGACAGAATTTTAAGTGATATAGGAGATAATCAATCAATTGAAAACCATTTGAGTACCTATAGTTATAGGCTCAAGCAAATGAATTATTTTCTAAAGAAATGCAATAAAAACACCTTGTTTTTAATTGATGAATTTGGAACTGGAAGTGATCCTGAATTAGGCGGCGCCTTAGCAGAGACTTTTCTGGAAGAATTTTATCATAGAGAAGCTTTTGGCATCATCACTACACATTACTCCAACTTAAAAATGTTAGCTAATGAATTACCACATATGGTGAATGCCAATATGCTATTTGATGAGAAAACACTGGATCCGTTATTTAAATTAGTTGTGGGACAAGCAGGCAGTTCTTTTACTTTTGAGGTAGCGCAAAAAAATGGTATTCCATTTAGTTTGATAAACCGAGCTAAAAAGAAAATTGAGCGTAGCAAAGTACGTTTTGATGCTACTATTGCAAAACTTCAAAAAGAACGTTCCAAGCTTGAAAAAACCGGCGAATCTTTGAAGTTAAATGAAAAAAAGAAACTTCAAGAAGCTGATAAACTGGAGGAAATTAATGCTAAAATTCAAAAGAAGTTAGAAAGTTACCA
The DNA here is from genome assembly GCA_024643405.1 of Flavobacteriales bacterium. Taxonomy (GTDB): domain Bacteria; phylum Bacteroidota; class Bacteroidia; order Flavobacteriales; family Flavobacteriaceae; genus Yeosuana. Next base: position 35,376 of record JAHENA010000012.1, read on the forward strand.
AGAATTATATGACTCTAATCAACGCTTGATCTATTTAGGTCAAAAGGTTAATGATATTGCTGAAAAGTTTTTTGAAAATAAGCAAAAAAAAGAGTTAATGTCTGAGTTTTTTAAGATTGTTCAAATTGAAAACTCTAAACGAAAAAAAGTCTCTGTTAAACAAAAAAAGGACATCAAGGTAAAAGAGGAAAAAGTAAAGCAAGAAGCGGAAAAGACAGTAGAAGTTATTCGACAAAAGAAAAAAGCTGCTAAAATAAAAGCTATTGAAACTCCAAAACCCAAACCCACATTAAAGATTGGTGATAGAGTCAGAATGCATGATGGCAGAGCCATTGGTAGTATTGATGACATTAAAAAGAATAAAGCCATTGTAAATTACGGCATTTTTACAACCAACATCAATATAGACTTATTGGAACTTGTAGAATCTAAAAAATGATTAAAATACCTGAAGGAAAAGAATTAGTCCTGTTTGATGGCATTTGCAATTTGTGTAATGCAAGCGTAAAATATATCATAAAACATGATAAAAAAAATATGTTTTGTTTCGCAGCACTGCAAAGTGACACTGGAAAACAAATTATTAATCAATATAAAATAGATACTACAAAAACAGATTCTATTTTATTATATAATCCTACCAAAGGTATTTATTATAAATCAACAGCCGCTCTAAAAATTGCATCAAAACTAGGTTTTCCAATAAATTTAATGTCTATATTTTTGATTTTTCCAGCTTTTATCAGAAACTGCGTTTATGATTTTATAGCAAAAAACAGATATAAATGGTATGGCAAAAAGGAATCATGTATGATACCAAACCCTGAATTAAAAAGTAAGTTCTTGGAGTGATTATTCCGAAACTAGACTACCCCATTCAGTCCAGGATCCATCATAAATAGAGATATTTTTATATCCACATACTTCTGCACCTAAAGCTAATACGCAGGCAGTTATTCCCGAACCACATGAGAAAATGATAGCTTCTTCTTTACTTGTTAAAGACTTAAATTTGTTTTCAAGCAAATCTTTAGAAAGTAATTGATAATCTTCTAATAAATCTTCAAAAGGTAAATTGACAGAATTTGGTATGGTACCGCTCCTTAATCCTGCTCTAGGTTCAGCCTCTAAACTTTTGAATCGAGCTTCAGAACGTGCATCAATAATTACATGTGATTTTGTCAACGAAGCCTGTTTAACATCGTCAAAAAACTTTATATATTCAGGATTATAATACGCATTAAAATTACCTAATGGTAATTTATATTCCCTTTTAAATTCAGATCCAAAACCTGCATCCATCCATTTTGGCAATCCTCCATTTAAAACTGCCACATTATTATGTCCCATCGCTTTAAATATCCACCAGGCCCTTGCGCTAGAGTAAATTCCTTTATCATCATAAATAACAATTGCGCTATCTGAATTAATTCCTAAGTTTTGAGCGCCTATTGTAAATTGCTTTTCTGATGGAAATGTCGTTGGAAATGTCGCTGAAACATCACTAAAAGTTTCCTTTAAGTCAAAAAATCGAGATTTAGGAATTTGTAATTCAGATTTTGAGTCATTATCGCCGCCTCCCACTTTTTTAATACTGGCATCTAGAATAATTAGATTTTCCGCGTTCAAATTAGAATGAAGCCATTCCACGGACACAATAGGTTCAGAAATTATTATGGTAGCCATATTTAAGAATCTAAATCAAAAGTTTCCGTAGGATTTTTTTCGCTCTGGTAATCTAACATATTTTCACCATCTGCAATAATGGTGCATACCGTTGCGTCTCCAGTAACATTAACAACAGTTCTGAACATATCTAAAATTCGATCCACAGGAAAAATAATAGCTATCCAAGCTGGATTTAAACCGACCGAATCTAACACCACAATTAACATTACCAAACCAGCGCTAGGCACAGCAGCAGATCCAATAGATGCCAGTGTTGTTGTTATGACAACCACCAATTGCTGTTCAAAAGACAAATTTACGATATGCATTTGCGCTAAAAACAATACTGCTACAGCTTGATATAAACTCGTTCCATCCATATTTACGGTGGCCCCAATTGGCAGTACAAAACTGCTGATTTTTTTATCTACACCCATATTTTGCTCAACACACTCCATTGTTACAGGAAGTGTAGCAGCACTGCTAGAAGTTGAAAATGCCAAGGTTTGCGCCGGCCCCATGGCTTTGAAAAACCCCAAATAGGGTATTTTTTTTACAAATAGCTTTAAAATCGTTGGATATATTATAAAAATCATAAGCAACAATCCAATAAGAACCGTTAATGAATACCAGCTTAATCCTTTAAAAATTTCAACCACTTTTCCTATATCATTTCCAGCCATTTTACTTACTACTCCCGCTAATAAAGCGAATACAAAAAATGGAGCGGCTTGCATGACCAAATCGACCATTTTTAAAAATACCTCATTGATACCGTCCACTAGAGTTAAAACTGGTCGTGCTTTTTCGTTTGGAATGAATAACAAACAAACTCCAAAAAATAAAGCAAAAAAGATGATTTGAAGCATTAAGCCGTTATTGGTAAGTGAATAGAAAAAATTATCAGGAACAATATCTACCAACGGTTGTAAAGGCGAAACCTGTAGTTGGCTTTTAGCCTTTTCAATTTTTTCGTCGACCGGAGATTCTTGAACTTTCAAACTATTTAATGCCGAAACCTCTTTAACACGATCTGCATATTTTGGGTCTTTTAAATAGCTATGCCCATCCTTTACTTCATGACCTTGAGAAGCTGCCCAAATTTCATAATTAATTCTATTGTCTATTCTGCTATTTTGGTCTATTAATCTACCTGGTTGTATTGTGTTTACTAGTATCAAGCCTAATGAAATAGCCATAACTGTAGTAAGTAAATATATTAGCAAGGTTTTACCTCCCATACGTCCTAAACTTGAAGGATCACCAATATTTGCTACACCACCAATAATTGAAAATAAGACTAATGGAACGGCTATTAATTTTAATAAATTTATAAAAATAGTACCAAAAGGATCAATCCAATCAATCGTAAACGCACTCCATCCTAGTGAACTTGATAATAACGCCCAAATGATTCCAAGAACCATTCCAATAAGAATTTTCCAATGTAATGCGAGCTTTTTCATGTGTATATTCTTTTAATTTAAAAAATGTAAAATCCGTTTATTAGCCCTGATTGAAGCGGCATCCTTTTGTGATAACAAAAGATTGAGCAGAATGCAGGAAATAGCTACAAATGAGCTACTTTATTTTGTAACCAAAAATCTGCAATAACAAGGGCTGCCATGGCTTCAACTATCGGAACAGCTCTAGGTACCACACAAGGATCATGACGCCCTTTTCCTTGCATTTCCACCGAATTGCCTGCTTTATCAATGGTATCATATTTTTGAATAAGCGTCGCTACTGGTTTAAAAGCTACATTAAAATAGATGTCCATTCCATTACTGATACCTCCTTGAATACCTCCAGAATAATTTGTTTTTGTGGTACCGTCATTATTAAAAGCATCATTATGTTGACTTCCAAACATGGTGCTCCCTTCAAATCCACTACCGTATTCAAAGCCTTTAACAGCATTGATTGACAACATGGCCTTACCTAATTCTGCATGCAATTTATCAAACACAGGTTCACCTAAACCCAAGGGGACATTTTTTATAACACAACTAATAATCCCCCCAACCGTATCCCCATTTCCGCGGACTTCTTTTATATAAGATTCCATTTTGGCCGCCATATCAGCGTCGGGACATCTTACAATATTAGATTCGATTTGAGTCAAATCTAATTCGGTATATGGCTTATGTATTTTTAAGGTTCCTACACCAGAAACGTATGCTTTAATTTCAATTCCTTTCAGCATTTGTTTAGCAATGGCTCCAGCAACCACGCGGCATGCCGTTTCCCTGGCAGAACTGCGTCCACCACCTCTATAATCCCTAATGCCGTATTTTTTGTCATAAACATAGTCTGCATGACTCGGTCTATAACTATCTTTTATATGGGTATAATCGTGAGATTTTTGATTGGTGTTTTCAATAACAAAACCTATGGACATTCCTGTTGTTTTTCCTTCAAAAATACCCGAATGAAACTTCACTGTATCTGGTTCCTTACGTTGGGTGACGATGGAAGATTGACCTGGTTTTCTTCTATCTAATTCTTGTTGAATGGCCTCTAAATCTAATTCAATCCCGGCCGGACAACCATCAATAACACCTCCCAATGCAGGTCCATGTGATTCTCCATAAGAAGTTAAAGTGAATAGTTTTCCAAAGGAATTTCCTGCCATAAATATTATTTTGTTGCTAATGTAATTTTATTCTTAGAGAAACAAAAATTGAAACCCCTTAAATCATAAAAAAATTACGCTAATGCTTGACGTAATATAGTTATTGGATGCATTGCTTCTCTTTGAGTTCCATCTTTTATTTGGTGCCTGCAACTGGTTCCATTTGCAGCTATAATTATATCCTCTCCAGCATTTCTAATAGCTGGAAATAAGGTTTGTTCACCAATAGCCATACTTACATCATAATGTTCTTTTTCATAACCAAAACTTCCTGCCATGCCGCAACAACCACTTGGAATAATAGTCACCTTATAGTTTTTAGGCAAATTTAAAACCTCAAAACTAGAGAATTGATTTGATAACGCCTTTTGATGACAATGCCCATGAAATTTTATTTCTTTGGATTCTAAAGTGAACTGCTCAGGTTTAATGTTACCAATTTCAATTTCCTGCTTAATAAATTCTTCAATTAGATACGTATGCTTTGAAATATTTTCCGCAGATATTTTGTCATCAGCCAATTTTAAATACTCATCTTTAAAGGTCAAAATTGCGGACGGTTCGATCCCGATTAATGGAGTGTCTTGTGAAATTATACTTTTGAAACTATTAACATTTTTGTTTGCTAAATCCTTAGCCTGTTTTAACAAGCCTTTAGACAGGAATGCACGACCTGATTCAGCGTGATTTACAAGCTTTACCTCATAATTAAGTGCCGTTAATAAAGTGATGGCATCTAAACCTATTTGAGTATCTAAAAAATTAGTAAACTCGTCATTAAACAAATACACAGATTTAATGTAATTTATCTTATCTGTCTGTATTCTAGATGTTTTAGTTATTTTACTTAAACTTTTATTTGAAATTAAAGGAAGGCTTCGTTGAGGTGCCACACCTACAGTATTTTTTAATATTGAAGCAATAAAATTATTAGAAAATATGAAATTAGTGAAGCTAGGAAAACGACTGCCATACTCATTCAATTTGTTGTTATATGCAAATAATTTTGCTCTGAATGGAATCCCATTTGCCTTTTGATATTGATATTGAAATTCGGCTTTTAAACTTGCTACATCTACACTGCTTGGACATTCACCGGCACAGGCTTTACAACTTAAACACAAATCAAAAACCTCTTTTAATTCATGATAATCAAATTTATTAGGCTTGTTTGAATGTGTTAAAAACTCACGTAAGGCATTTGCACGAGCCCGTGTTGTGTCCTTTTCATTTCTGGTGGCTCTGTAACTGGGACACATGGTTCCTCCAAATTCAGGTAATTTTCTACAATCTCCAGAACCGTTACACTTTTCAGTCTCTCGAAGAATTCCTAATGAAGAAGAAAAATCTAATAAAGTATCAATTTCCGGTTCTTTTCTATCAGGTTCATACCGCAGGGATTTGTCCATGGGGAAAGGATCCACAATTTTACCAGGATTAAAAATGTTATAAGGATCAAATGCTGTTTTTATTCGCTTTAAAATGTCATAATTCGATGCTCCAATCATAAATGATATAAACTCGGCTCTTACAATCCCATCACCATGTTCACCACTCATTGAGCCTTTATATTTTTTTACTAAATGAGCTACATCAGTGGTGATTTTTCTGAACAGCACTAAATCTTCAGACTTTTTTAAGTTCAGCATTGGACGCAAATGTAATTCACCCGCACCGGCATGTGCATAATAAATTGCTTCCTGCTTATAGCCTTTCATTAAAGCTGTAAAATCTTTAATATAATCGGCCAAATCTGGTAAAGCAACGGCAGTATCTTCAATGCAGGCAGCTGATTTTTTATCACCCACTATATTTCCTAAAAGCCCTAAACCAGCACTGCGCAATTGTGCCGCTTTTTCAATATTGCTTCCTGTTAATTTTGGATAAGCGTAACTCAGTTTTGTTTCAATTAAATCTCTTATTAAAGCATCTGCTTTTAAATTGGCTTCTGAAATAGAATCTGCTTTCACTTCGCACATTAAAATCGCTTTCGGATCCCCTTCGATAAATGTGCGATTTTCTTGTTGTTTTTTATTGTGTTTGGTACAATCTAAAATAGTCTTATCCATCATTTCACAAGTAAACAAATCATGCTCCATGAGCTTTTCAACTGCATTTAGGCAATTTTCTATACTATTAAAATGAGCAAGTACCAAAACCGATTCCTTTTTTAAAACTTTGTCAAGTTTTAACTTTATTTGGGTAGTAAATGCTAATGTGCCTTCACTACCGGACAACAACTCACACATATTTAAAGGCGTGTTACTACCTGAAAATACTTCTGATTTAATTAATTCGTCTATAGCATAACCCGTATTTCTTCTATGAATTTCAGGTTTAGGAAAATTTTCAATAATATTTTTTTGCACTGATTCTGACATCAGTTCAGAATAAATTGTTTTATAAATTTGTCCTTCTAAAGAATCCCTTTTTATTTTTTCATGAAATTCATCCTTTGATAAATCATTAAATATAGCTTCACTTCCATCGCTTAAAATAGTATGCAGTTCAATAACTTTATCACGTGTAACACCATATTTTATTGAAGTTGTTCCGGATGAATTATTCCCAACCATACCTCCTATCATACATCTGTTTGATGTAGATGTATTTGGACCAAAAAACAATCCAAATGGCTTTAAATAGTTATTTAATTCGTCACGTACTACCCCTGGCTGAACAGTGACGGTTTGATCCTTCTCATTAACATCTAATATGCGAGTAAAATACTTAGAAACATCAACCACTATCCCTGTCCCAACACATTGTCCCGCCAATGAAGTCCCAGCCGTTCTAGGAATTAAAGAGGTTTTATGTTGTCTTGCAAAATCAATTAGCTGTTTGATATCTTCTTTATTCTTTGGATACGCTACTGCTAAAGGTAGCATTCTATAAACGGATGCATCAGTTGCATATATTGATTTCATTAAATCATCATAATACAATTCACCAACAAGTGATTTTTTTAGTTTCTGTAAATGAGAAGTTAGCACCATAATTTTTAAAACTATCTTTATAAATCTAAAAGAAAGCTAAATATAATTACAATTTTGGCGTTATTTTTGTAATAATAAAAAGAATTTTAAATGGGCTTTTTCATCAAATAGCTCGTATATCAAAAAACTAACATTTATAACTTATGAAAAAATTATTTTTAATAGCCTTAATTTTTATTGGCTTTACTACTTTATCAAATGCACAAAAAATTTCTGAAAATGCTATTGGATTACGATTAGGAGATAGCGACGGTATGGGAGCTGAAGTTTCCTATCAACGTGCTTTAGGAAACAAAAACCGTTTAGAATTAGATTTAGGCTGGAGGAATAGCAATGATTATGACGCTTTTAAATTAACGGGCTTGTATCAATGGATGTTTCTATTAGATGGATCATTCAACTGGTATGTAGGTGTTGGAGGTGGCGTAGCCTCATTTGATGGTAAAAATAATGTGAATAACAATCAAAGTCAAACTTCTATTTTTGCAGCGGGAGATATAGGAATTGAGTATAACTTTGATATACCATTACAACTTTCATTGGACTTTAGGCCTGAATTTGGTAATAATAATTTTACAGAGAACACTGTTTTTGATATTGCTTTAGGGATTCGCTTTCAATTTTAGAACTAAAATTATATAAACAAAAAAGCACCTAATGGGTGCTTTTTTATGTTTATAAAAAAGATTATAGTACTAAACACTTAGATAAAGTATCCATATAAATAGCCTCATATTGAGGTACTATTTTATGAAGATCAAATTTTAAGGCCTCTTTACGGGCGTTTGCCTTAAACGTTTCAAGACGCGTTTTATCTTTTAATATATAAAGGGCATTTTTGGTCATATCCTCCACATCACCCACATTACTTAAAAAACCAGATACGCCATGAACATTAACTTCTGGAATACCACCCGTATTACTTGAAATAACAGCTACACTGGATGCCATAGCCTCCAAGGCTGCTAGCCCAAAACTCTCTGTTTCTGATGGTAACAAAAACAAATCACTAAAACACAATATCTTATCTATTTCATTACTTTTTCCAAAGAAAATAACCTTATCTAAAATCCCTAATTTCTGACATTGAAGTTCTGTTTTTTCACGTTCAGGACCTTCACCTACTAGCATTAATTTAGCAGGTATTTCTTTTTGAATATTATAAAAAACTGAAATCACATCTTCCACTCGTTTTACCGGTCTAAGATTACTGATATGTGTAATAATTCTTTCATTGTCTTTAGCCATCATAGCACGTTGACAATCTTTAAAATGGTTACTGTATTTGTCTAAATCTATAAAGTTTGGAACAACAGATATCTCATTTTTTATAGCAAATAACCTTAAAGTATCATCTTTTAAACTTTGTGAAACTGCCGTTACTGCATCAGATTTATTAATACTAAAAGCAACAGCGGATTTATAAAATGGATGACTTCCTACTAATGTAATATCTGTTCCGTGTAAAGTCGTTACTATTGGCACAAAAATCCCCTCTTCCTGAAGCATTTTTTTAGCCATATAGGCGGCATATGCATGTGGTATGGCATAATGTACATGTAAAATTTCAATTTTATGAAGTTTTACCATATCCACTAATTTACTAGATAAAGCTAATTCATATGGCTGATAGTGAAATAAAGGGTATTCTGGAACGGTTACTTCATGATAATGCACATTATTACTCAATAACTCTAATCTAACAGGCTGGTTATAAGTTATAAAATGAATCTCATGTCCGCGTTTAGATAATTCTAAACCAAGTTCTGTAGCTACAACGCCGCTTCCGCCAAAAGTTGGATAACAAACAATACCTATTATCATAATTTTTATTTTATGAATACAATTTTTTAAATTTTATTCATTATACATTTTTAGTCTTCTATCGCCTCATAAATTAGGCGTTGTATTTTCGTCCTTATATCTTCTTTTAATAGTAAATTTTGTCCTGCATTGGGATACGTTCTATTAGCCAAAAACACATAAACAATTTCCTTTTCAGGATCTGCCCAAGCATAGGTTCCTGTAAAACCTGAATGCCCAAAACTAGTCATAGACACACAACCACAAGTTGGGCCTTCTTCATCTAATTGGGGTTTATCAAAACCTATTCCACGCCGATTCTCTTTAGTACAAAAATAACAAGTATTAAACTTATCCATTGTCTCTGGCTTAAAATAACGTTTTCCACCATAAAATCCTTTTTGCAAATACATTTGCATAATCTTAGCAACATCATTAGCATTACTAAAAACACCTGCATGACCTCCCACGCCATTTTGCATGGCCGCACCCATATCATGCACATAACCATGAATTTCTTGGTTTCGATAATAATCATCAATTTCAGTTGGCACTATATCTTTACCACTCATTTTATGATATGGATTATACATAGTTAGGTTAGCTCCTAAAGATTCATAAAAATGATCTTGGATTAACTCGTCTAATCCTTTGTCGTAATGAGTCTCTATATATTTCTTTAAAATGTAAAAAGGTAAATCACTATACTTATAGCGCAATTTGGGTAACAGCTTAGTGTTTTTAATAATAAGTTGCATAGAATCTGGATAATCGCTTCTTAAATATAAATTGTTAGCAATCTCAATATTAAACTTATTACTACGGACATTTCGATAATATTTTGCGCTTGGTTTTTTAGTTTGAGAATCTAAAGTGGCCACATAAAAAGGAACCCAAGGAATTAATCTGGCATAATGTGATAACATTTCCTTGATTGTAATATTCTTTTTATTAGAGTTTTTATATTCTGGAAGTAACTTTGATAATTTATCATCTAAATTAACAACGCCTTGTTCTTCTAATTCCATAAGTAAAGGCAAAGTTGAAATTATTTTTGTTAAAGAAGCTACGTCATAAATATCATTGGACTCGACTAATTCATTTCCTTCATAAGTATGCTTTCCAAAGTTTTTATTATAAATAACTTTTCCTTTGCGTGCTATAAGTAATTGGATTCCTGGTGTCATTTTATTGTCTACGGCATATTGCGCAACTGAATCAACCTTTTCCAGCTTTTTTGAACTCATCCCTGCCCGCTCTGGTAAGGTATAACTTAATCGCTCAAGATCATTGTTTTGAATTCCAGTCCCAACCCTAAAGAAATCTCCAGTAGAAACGGGTAAATTTCCTTTTGATTGAATAGCCCCAAAAATTAATTGTGCTGATTTTTGTTGTGCAATTTTACTATTTTGATAACTGACAATAATACTTTCAATATTTTCAATAGATTTTAAATCCGCAAGCACGTATGGTTTTACAAAAACATCTAAAATAACATTATGAGTCCTTGCTATTTCATATAACCAAACGAGTTCTTGGTCTGTAAATTCATAACTTTTCCAAGGGCTATCATTAGAACGATGAAATCCTAAAATTACTGTATTATAAGATTGCAATTGTATTAAAAGTTCATCCAACTTCTCAGCTTTTACCTCATGTATTTTACCATATTTTTTTAATTCCGCAAGAAAATCTGCACCATTATCGTCGCCCATTTTTACATAGGCTATCGTTTTGGTTTCTAATCTGCGAAGTGGAACAAAATCAGATTCATTTTTTACTATTGTTAATGCATTTTCAATGAGTTCTTCATATAAGCTGATGTCTTTAATACGATTTAAATCTTCTGCTAAATTTTTTGTTTCAATTGGTTTATAATGGTTTAATCCTACCTTATACTTTGCTTTTAAAATTTTCTTAACGGAATACTGTAATCGTTCCTCGGTTATTTTACCCGCATAATAAGCATCCATAATTTTAGCAATTCCTATTGGAGGGTCTTCTGAAATTAATAGCATATCATTTCCAGCCAAAAAAGCTGCTAAATCTATTTCTCCTGATTCGTTAAAATCGGCAGCACCTTTCATATTGAGTGCATCAGAAATAATTAATCCATTAAATTTAAGTGAATTTCTTAAAATATCAGTGACCACATGATTAGATAAGGATGATGGGTATTTGGATCTTTTTTCTAAACTTGGAACATTTAAATGAGCCACCATGACGCTAGAAAGCCCTTCTTTAATTAATTTTTTATAAGGATACATCTCTATTGAATCAATTCTTTTTTCATCAAAATCGATTGTAGGAAGCGTTTTGTGAGAGTCTGTTTCAGTGTCACCATGACCAGGAAAATGTTTAGCATTAGCTAAAATACCAGCATCTTGCATGCCTTTCATAAAAGCAGAAGCTTTATTAGTGACATTATCTCTGTCTTCACCAAAAGAACGATTGCCAATTATAGGATTCTTCGGATTCGTATTAATGTCAACAACAGGAGCAAAATTCAAGTGTACACCTAAACGCTTACAATGCTCTCCAATTTGTCTTCCAACTTGTTCAATTAACTTGTTATCTTTAATAGCACCTAGTGTCATATTCCAAGGAAAGGCAAAAGTAGAATCTAAACGCATATTTAATCCCCATTCTGCATCCATACTTATCAGCATCGGGACTTTAGAAAGCTTTTGTAATTCATTATCTAATTTAGCCTGTCTTACAGGTCCACCTTGAGAATAAATAATCCCCCCTATTTGATATTCTTTAATTAATTGGATTTTTTCATTTTTAGTAGCTTCGTCTTGATTAGAAAAAACCTGTATTGTATATAACTGACCAACTTTTTCTTTTAAAGTAAGAGTATTATAAATACTATCGACCCATTTTTGTTGAAGATTTGGATTTGAACTTAATAAAGGGTCTTTTATACTTTGTGCAACAACGGCATTAAAAATAAAAAATATAAAAATGGTTAATTTAATTTGGTGCATAAACTTGGATTAATTTCAGTTTTTTAATCAAATATAGAATAGACGAAAAACCATGCCAAAATAACACTTTTACAAG
>JAHENA010000083.1 GCA_024643405.1 Flavobacteriales bacterium
CAATAATAAAAACTACTTTATATTTGCAATCCAATTATGAGGGCAATTAGCTCAGTTGGTTCAGAGCATCTCGTTTACACCGAGAGGGTCGGGGGTTCGAATCCCTCATTGCCCACTTCAGAATAAAAAAGCTTCCAATTTTGGAAGCTTTTTTTTTGCTAAAATCTTCACGTAAAACTATAGAATCTCTTAATTTTAGATTACTTTTAAATAGGTTAAGTTATTCGCATATTAATTGTAAATAAAAATAAAAAGAAAAAAATGAAGCATGTAGCTATAATTTTTCTGTTTTTTATTTTTTGTTCTTGTATTCCCACAAGAATAGCACCTAAAATTGACGATTATGAGATTAAGGTGGCCGAAAAGTTCAAGAAAAAACTTCCTAAAACTTACGCGTTTATTTTTGAAGACCCTAAAAAGGAGGGTGCGTTTTATAATTTTATAAATTATAAATATGACTTGATTTCTGGAAATGTTGGAAAATTTATACCTTTTTCAATTGAAGATGAGAATTATTACCTTTCATATGATGAAGTTGCGATTGAAGAAAAATACCTAAATTTTACTCCCGTAATTTTTGAGGCGTTGATTGGTGCTGATTCGGATGAGGAAGGCGCACAGATAGAAACGGACAGATATGGTCATTGGTATTTTGTAATAACTATTCTGGACGCTGAAATGACTGATTGTTTGAATCCGGAATATAAAAATAGAATTGCTGTTATAAATTATTTGCGACACCTCAAGTTGGACTATTTAAATGAAACAGCAAAAGTTGAGTAATTTTTTTATTTAACTCCATTTATTTAATTTTATGGATACTGATGATAGGAATGAATTTAATTAAAAATGTTCTGATTTTTTTTAATAAAAGTTAATTCATTACAAAAAATAATATATTTACTAAATATTAGGGTCATTAACTCAGTTGGTTCAGAGTGTCACGTCGACAACGTGGAAGTCACTGGTTCGAATCCAGTATGACCCACGCCAAAAAAAATCCCAGTGCTTTTGCATTGGGATTTTTGCTTTCTCCAAATCTAAGTCCTAAACGTTTGGGTTCGGTTGAAACAAAAATTGTTAATAGGCTTATAAGTGTATTATAATTGTATTTACAGAAGGATTCTTGACTGATTATTTAATCCAGTACGATTCGCAAAATTTTTCATTTTAAAAAGTTTTTTTATATTCACGAATATTAAAATTATTTATTTATGATTGTAGAAGATATTAAAAGCGCCTATAAGCACATCTTTGAATCTTATTATCAACCCTCTCTTGAAGATCATATTAAGAAAATCATTGAATTAGATGCCTATTTACCGTATAGTTCAACTTTCTTTTGCATTACAAATACTCAAAGTCTAACTTTTGAATATATTAGTAAAAACATGTTTTCTTGTTTAGGCATTGATGCTGGTTTAATGAAAACTGGTGGAATGAAATACTTTTGGAGTAGAATGCATCCTGATGATATTGAAAATTGGCTGCAGGCTTTGAATGAATTAATGAATTTTACTCTTAATGAAATTGATGAGAAAGACAGAGACAAAATGAGTTATACCTGGAATTATCGTATTAAAAATGCTCAGGGTCAATATGTGAATGTCATACAAAACACCACACCTTTAGAATTTGATTTACATAATAAGCCTATTGTTGGTTTGGCGCATTATACCGTCTTAGAATCTGAAATTATTATGCAAGTTTCTGCTACTGCTAAAATGCTGAATAAGAACATGGAGTATGAAACCAAATTTTTTGGTAATTTTTCACAAAAGTTATTATCAGATGGCATTAGTAACAGAGAACGAGATATTGTAAGGCTGCTCATTTTGAATAATTCGAGTAAAGAAATAGCCGATAAACTTAATATTAGTCCAAATACAGTAGACACTCATCGAAGAAATATTTTAAAAAAACTAAAGATAAGTTCCACAGGTGAATTAATTGGTATGATTAAAGCAAACACTTTTTTTATTTCCTGATAAAAAAAGGAAATTATCATTCATTGAATTATAAGCTTGGTTTTAGCGTCTTATAAATGAATGTGTCCTTAAAATACTCAAATTGGGTATTGCTACCTTTAAAATAAAGTTTCAATTTTACAATGCTATTAATTCTTATTTAGAGAATTTATAAGAAATTGTGTCTATTTAATTATTAGTCAACCAACCGTAATAAAAGAATAGACACTTTTTTTATTTTCAAATCCTTTGACTATCTAACTTACTCTAATTTTTTTGATTCTATTTTAGCTTCTGTTTTTTTATTTTAAATAAATAACCAGAGAATTAATAGGTCAACCTAAAAACAACTCTTTAATATGTTTATAATTTAAAAGTTAAATTAAATTATTGTTGAACCTAATATAAAATATACTCAAATTAAGTATTGTTTTGATTGAATTAATTAATGATATTTGGCCTGCTATTAATTAATTCTTAGGGAGAATTTAAATTGTGTCTAATAGGAAGAAATTCCTTTTAGGCACTTTTTTTTGAATACAAATTATTTTATAAAAGTTCTAAAATTCGCTCTAGTGCCATACCTCGTGATCCTTTAATAAGAAGCGTTGCAAATTCTATTTGTGATAGGTTGAAGTTATTTTTAAAATCATCAAACGATTGAAATGTTGTTACTTTTGATGAAACAATTTTGGTTTTGTAAAAATTATTACCAATCAAAATAATTTTATCTAAAAGTAGCGTAGAGGCAAGATCTACTATATTTTGATGTTCTTTTTCTGCTTCAGGTCCCAATTCAAACATGTCCCCTAAAATGGCTACTTTTATTTTTTCATTAAGTTTTTCAAAATTCAGCAAGGCGGCGCGCATACTGGTAGGGTTTGCGTTGTAAGCATCCATAATTATTTTATGAGAGGCTGTTTGTATAACTTGTGAACGATTATTAGATGGAATATAGGTTTCAATTGCCTTCTTAATACTGTTATTATCTACTTTAAAATAAATTGCAATTGCAATTGCTGCTGCAATGTTGCTAAAGTTGTATTCACCAATTAAATGACTATTTATAATTAAGTTACTGTAGTGCACTTTTACATTCGGCTGTGCTTCAATAAATTCAATTTTCACATCAAGATTCGAGTCATTTCCAAAATTAAAAGTTTGTGCCGTTTTTGTTTTTTCTACTTGAATGGGGTCGTTAGCATTTACGAAAATGGTTTTGTTATTTTTTATTAAATAATCATACATTTCACTTTTGCCTTTTATAACACCTTCAACACCTCCAAAGCCTTCCAAATGTGCTTTTCCAAAGTTGGTTATAAGACCATAATCCGGTTGGGTAATGCTACATAAAAATTCGATTTCTTTTTGATGGTTAGCACCCATTTCAACTATGCCTATTTGAGTAGATTTATCCATCGAAAGCAATGTTAATGGTACGCCAATATGGTTGTTTAAATTACCTTTTGTAGCAACAGTTTGATACTTTTTTGACAGTGTTGCATTAATTAGTTCTTTAGTAGTTGTTTTGCCATTGCTACCTGTTAAGGCAATAATTTGAGTTTTTAAATATAATCGATGAAATAAAGCTAATTGTTGCAGAGTTATCAAAACATCTTTTACTAAAATAGTTTGGGAGGAATTCAAATACGATTCTTCATCAATTATGGCGTATTTAGCGCCTTCTAGAAGGGCTTGCCTTGCATATTCATTACCATTAAAGTTATCGCCTTTTAGCGCAAAAAACATCGCGTTTTTTGTTGTTTTCCTCGTGTCAGTTGATGCTGAAGAACACTCCAGAAAAAGAGCATGTAGTTCCTTTATTTCCATAAATTAAATGTATAAAAAAAGTCCTAACAAATGGCTAGGACTTTTTTATAATATCAAGAATTATTTTAATTTTTTGTTTTGTTTTTTGCTTTTGATTTTGAGCCTACTCTAGACATGGCGCATCTAAATCCAATATAATCTGTTGCCATATCTTGAGGGAAATAACGTCTTTGAGCTGGATCTAACCAATATTCTCTGTCTTTCCATGAGCCACCTTTATAAACTCTAACTTTATCATTTATTAAGGAAGTTCGATCATTACTCTTATCAAATGCTCTAATCAGGTTTCCTAACGAATCTCTTTCAACCGAATGTCTTGGAGAATTATACATGTCTTTTGTTTCAGATTCTTTGTTACCAGTTGCTTCATCATCATCAAAACTTTGATCATATCTTCTAGAAGAACGTCTATCACCATCTCTAAAGTTTATTTCATCACTCTTATCAAAATTAGTTCTTAAATAAGTTTCATTTTCGTCCACTGGGACTTGTAAAATTTCACCTGGCAAGTTTCTTGCTATAATTTTACCATTGGATAAAGTATCATACACTATGTCTTCAGGAGTTACTAATTTTACAGTGCCATCCTCGTTCAAAGCATTTTTTGTATAAACGTTTCCACGGTAATAGTTAAAATCATTAAATTCATCATCAATTATTGGTCTGTAAACATCAGCGACCCATTCTGCCACATTTCCAGCCATATCGTATAAACCATAATCATTAGGATCATATGATTTTACTTTATTGGTGATATCTGCACCATCGTCAGACCATCCTGCGATTCCACCATAGTCACCTTTTCCTTGTTTAAAGTTAGCCAATTGGTCACCTCTTATTTTTCTTTTATCAGCTCGAGTATATTGCCCATCCCATGGATATTTTTTACGACCACGGTATAAGTTGTAACTACGAATTTCAGAAAGTCCTAAAGCAGCATATTCCCATTCAGTTTCAGTTGGTAGTCTATATTTCGGAGAAATGATTCCTGTTTCAAGAGTGGCATAAATATTACTTTCGTTACCATCAGCATCTACTCTAACATTTTTTCTACCACGACCATCGGCATTTATAATTTCTTCATTACCGCCGTAAGTCAGTGTTGGAGAGTTAATATAAGTATCTGTGTTAAAGTTTGATTCAGCATTAACGTCTGTAATCATAGCATCTCTTTTAATGTAACCAGCTTGTGTTAAATTGGCTTCATTTACACGGTCAGAGCGCCAGTTTGCAAATTCAACCGCTTGAATCCAGCTTACACCAACTACAGGATATTCAGCATAACCTGGGTGGCGCAAGTAATTTTCAGTCATAACTTCGTTATAACCTAAACGGTTTCTCCAAACGAGTGTGTCTGGTAAAGCACCTTGGTAAATAGCTCTGAAATTTTCATCCGTTGGAGGATATACTCTTTTTATCCAGTCTAAATATTCAAGATACATCATGTTTGTAACTTCAGTTTCATCCATATAGAATGACTGAACATGTTGTTGATTTGGAGTGTTATTCCAATCATGCATCACATCATCCTGAACTTTACCTTTTGTAAAAGTTCCACCTTCTACAAAAACTAATCCAGGAGAAGTTTCTTGTTCTTTGAAATCTGTGTTGTATTGAAAACCACCTTCACGGTTGTTTATTTGCCATCCCGTTGCTCTAGAACTGTTCTTAGAACTGCTAGATTTTTTACAACTAACTGTGGCTAAAGATAACGTCAAAACTAACAAAGTCTTGAATGCTAATACTCTTTTCATATCCATATGTTTAAGTAAGCTAATAAATTTTGGTGCTGCAATATAAGAATTAAACCGAATACTGCAAGCGATTTTTCACATTTTAACGAAAAAAATGTGTATTTCACCCTATTTTTGATACATTACAACGATGTTTTTACAGTTTTTTCCTCTTGTTTTGCTAATTAATAACGTTTATTTTGCTAAATTATTATTGTATTTTTGATGTATTAATTAAAATTGCAGGTTATTTGATAATAACATGTCATTAATAGCGTTTATGTAGCAATGAAAGAGAAATTACTACTGTTTACATTTTTTATTAGCCTATTTGTCTTTTCGCAGCAAAAAAGTTATAAAATTGACTGGGATGGTTTTCAAAACTTATCAATAGGAAGCTATTCTATTAATATTCCTTCCTTCAATAAGGAAAATTATAGTTTTGATTTAGAAGAGGGATTACAGTTTATAGCGCAATGGAAATCAACAACAACTATTGATGAAGCCAATGTAGTTTTAACAAATGTATCATATTCAGTAATTTCGGCAATAGATCTTAAAGATTTAGATCTTACCAAGATTCCAAACAATTTAGTATATAAACTTAAAAATGCGAAGGCCAGAAATGAGCAATTTGCATTTTTTCAATTATCTCCTATTATAAAGGAGAATGGAATATATAAAAAGGTAACCTCCTTTACGATTATCTATAATACAAAACCTAGCAACACAGCTTATGTTAATAAAATAAGCAAAGTGTTAACGAATTCCGTTTTAAATTCAGGTGAATGGTATAAGTTTTATGTTGATACTACAGGTGTTTTTAAAATTTCCAGAAGCTTTTTACAGCAATTAGGAGTTAATGTAAATAATATTGACCCCAGAAATATTAAACTTTATGGAAATGGAGGCGATATGATTCCTTACTCTAACGGTATTGCTTACCCTTTAGACATCCAAGAAAATGCTATTAAGATTGTTGGAGAAGAAGATGGTGTTTTTAATAGTGAGGACTATATCTTATTTTATGCTGTTGGTCCTAGAGGCTTTCAAATTGAAAGTAATACCAATATTAACTGTTATGCAGATAAAACCTATTACTATATTAATGTAAGTCCTGGATCTGGAAAACGAATTCAACTTTTTTCTCAGCCAATTGGACCTATTGATATGACTATTAATTCATTTCAAGAATACCAGTTTCATGAAAAAGATGATTATAATATTGCCTCTTTAGGTAGACGCTGGTTTGGTGATCGATTTGATATTGACAATAATAAAACCTTCAATTTTGATTTTCCAGGATTAGTAACTACCGAACCAATTAATTTAAGGGTTTATGTCGCTGCAGTAGCAGCTTCTCAATCTTCTATGCAATTAAATGTTAACGGAAATTCTATTAGTACATTGTCTCTTGCCGGATCTTCAAAACCAAATGTTGCGAGTGAATCTTCATTTAATGGAAATGTAAATGTGACTTCTTCAACAATTTTGGTGAATTTAAATTATGATAATTCAGGAAACCCAAGTGCACAGGCATATTTAGATTATATTTCTATCGAGGCAACACGTGGATTAAATTTTGATGGAAAACAGTTTAAATTTAAAAATAGGTCAACCGCATTAACTTCTGGAATTGGGCAATATATAATTTCAAATGCATCACAACTTTCTGAAGTTTGGGATGTGACGGACGTTTATAATGTTACTAATTTCGTGAATGCTGATAGTCAGTCGAATCTCAGTTTCACCTCTGTACTGGGAACTCTTAAGGAATATGTAGCTGTTGCATCATCGGATTATTTTGAGCCAAAAAGTGACGCGAATACACTATTGGCTAATCAAAACCTGAAAGGAACTATCTTTTTAAATAATCAAGGACAGTTCCAAGATGTTGATTACATTATTGTAGCGCCAAATAATATGCTTAATGACGCAGAAAGATTGGCGCAAATTGATAGAGTTCAATATAATTTAAATGTGAAAGTAGTTACCTTAAATGAAATTTATAATGAGTTTAGTACAGGTAATCAAGATGTTGGAGCGATCAGAAATTTTGTCAAATATGTTTATGATAATGCAAGTACTCCAGAGAAAAGAATAAAATATCTGTGTTTATTTGGGGATGGTTCTTTTGATTATAAACAGAGGATAGCAAATAACACCAATATTGTTCCATCTTGGCACGCTTATAACAGTTTTAGTTATACGAGTTCTTATGTTTCAGATGATTTTTATGGTATGATGGATCCAAATGAAGGAACCATGGCCAATAGCGATAAATTAGATATCGCGGTTGGAAGAATTCTTGCCGATACCCCGCAACGAGCAAAAGAACTGGTAGATAAAATTGCCTCCTATCATGTAAAGGAAGCTTTTGGCAGCTGGAGAAATAACTTCGTTGTGGTATCAGATGATGTAGATCAGGATTGGGAAGGTATATTACAAGAAACGACCGATAATGTTGGTAATGAAGTTACTCAATCTAAACCTTTTATGAATGTTGTTAAAATACATTCAGACTCATATAAACAAGAATCTTCTGCCGGAGGAAATACCTATCCTAAAGTAAATACGGCAATTGCCAATGCCATAGATAATGGAACATTGGTGATTGATTATTTTGGTCATGGTGGAGAAGAGGGTTTGGCAAGTGAACGTATATTGTTAAAACCAGACATATTAGGCTTTAGAAATTATTTAAAACTTAATTGTTTTATAACAGTTACCTGTGAATTTACAAGATTTGATAATCCTTTAAGACAGACTGCAGGAGAATTTGCTTATTGGCTTAAAGATTTAGGATCTATTGGACTTATAACAACCACAAGACAAATTTTTGTAACCACTGGAGTTACATTAAATAATGAATTAGGAAAATATTTATTTTCTTACAATCCTGATGATGATTATGAAGATTATGAATACCCTACGATGGCTGAAGCCTTAAGATTGACGAAAATTGATCCGGCGGTTTCAAGTATAAGTCAAAGAAGATTAGTCTTTTTTATTGGTGATCCAGCTATGAAATTGAAATTTCCTAGTCCTAATATTAGGTTGACAAAAATTAATGACATCCCTATTGGTCAGGCTACAGATACACTCAAAGCTTTGAGTTATATTAAACTTGCAGGAGAAGTCACAGATCTTTCGGGTAATATTCTTAATAATTATAACGGTACGGTTTCCACAACTATTTACGATAAAGAGATTAACAGACAAACTTTAGCTAATGACGGTACAAGGTTAAATGGTCAACTGGTAAAACTTGATTTTACAACGCTAGGAGAAATTATTTTTAGAGGTAAGGCTACCGTTTCAAACGGATTGTTCGAATTTGATTTTGTGGTTCCCAAAGATATTGGAGTCCCAGTAGGATATGGAAAAGTAAGTTTTTATGCTGAAAATGGGGCTGCTCTAGAGGACGAAACAGGCTCAAGCATCAATACCGTTAAAATAGGAGGTGTCAATGAAAATGCACCTACAGATGATACCGGCCCTATAATTACTCTTTTTATGAATGACGAGAGCTTTGTTTCAGGAGGAATCACAAATGAGTCGCCAATATTACTTGTTAAATTGGAGGACCTCAATGGTATTAATACAGCCAGTGGAATTGGTCATGATATTGTCGCTATTTTAGATGGTGATGAAACAAATCCATTCATTCTAAATGATTATTATCAAACGGAGTTAGATAATTATCAAAAAGGCGTGGTAAGTTTTCCTTTTAGAGACTTAGCTCCTGGACTTCATACCTTAACAATTAAAGCTTGGGATGTTTATAACAATTCCTCAACGGCAGAGATTCAATTTATTGTATATGACCAAAATCAAGAGCTAGTAATAAATAATGTATTAAATTATCCAAATCCTTTCGTGAATTACACGGAATTTTGGTTTAATCACAATAGTTCTGACGCTTTAGACGTTTCTATTCAGATATTCACTGTATCAGGAAAATTGGTGAGGACTTTAAATGGACAAACTAACGGAGGTGTTTATAATACTAGTAGTTTATCAAGAGATATTATTTGGGATGGAAGAGATGATTTTGGGGATAAAATTGGCAAAGGTGTTTATATTTACAAATTAACTGTGAGGTCACCATTGTTAAATAAAAAAGTTGAAAAGATAGAGAAACTCGTTATACTGTAAATAAAATTTATATTTTTAAATTAAATTAGCTTCATGAAAAAATTAATATATTCCATTGCAATATTTTTACTCATTATTAAAGTAAATGCCCAAACAACTATAATTCCAAATCCTAATGATAGTAGAGTAATCACCACTGGTATTCCTTTTGTGCTGATTGCCTCTGATGCGAGAGCAGCATCTTTAGGAGATATGGGCGTGGCGACTTCTGTTGATGCCTATTCTCAACAATGGAATTCATCTAAATATGTGTTTTCAGAAACTAAGTCTGGAATTGGTGTGAGTTACACACCGTATTTAAGTAAATTGGTAAATGATATTTTCTTAGGTAATATCACTTATTTCAATAGGATTGATGAGAGAAGTTCTTTTGCAGCTAGTTTGAGGTATTTTTCATTAGGGGATATAGAGTTCGTATCTGATGAATTTTCTACAGCATTAATTCAAAGACCAAATGAGCTTACTATAGATGGTTCTTATGCCTTAAGATTATCAGATCAATTTGCAATGTCTGTTGGCATGCGTTATTTACGTTCAGATTTAAAGTTGGATGGTGTTGATGGCGATGCCACGCCAGCCAGTACTTTTGGTGTTGATATCTCAGGATATTACCAAAGTGAAGAAGAAGCTTATTCTGATTTCAATGGACGTTGGAGAATGGGATTTGCTATTCAAAATTTAGGGCCAAAATTTAAGTACGATGAAGGAGGGGTGGAAAATTTTCAACCTACAAACTTAAGATTAGGAGCCGGTTTTGATTTTATTTTTGATCAATATAATAAAGTGTCAGTGACTGCTGAAGTTACCAAATTATTGGTGCCAACTCCGCCAATTTATGGTGATGAATATAACTATACAGATAATAATGCAAATGGACAATATGACGAGGGAATAGATGATTTAGGAAGTATTGTTGCCCAAGATGTTATTTATAAAGGTAAGGATCCAAATGTTGACTTTTTAACTGGTATTTTTCAATCTTTTGGAGATGCCCCGGGTGGATTTAGTGAAGAGTTAAAGGAATTTACCTGGTCATTAGGTGCTGAATATTTGTACCAAGATTCATTCGCTTTTAGAGCTGGTTATTTTAATGAGAGTGAAATTAAAGGTGCTAGGAAATTTTTAGCATTAGGTGCAGGATTTAAATATAATGTTGTCAATATTGATTTATCCTACTTATTCTCGGCTTCAAAGGTTCAAAGCCCATTAGAGAATACCTTGCGTTTTTCATTAACATTTAATATTGGAGCAGGAACTTATAACGAGTACTAATTTATAATGAAAAGAAATTTTAAACTATTGTTCTATCATGGGCAATAGTTTTTTTTGTGTCAAATTGTTTCTTAACTTTATTTAAGGAAATATTATATGAAAGAAATAAAAATAGAATCAACCATTTATGTTTTTGATAGTTTGGAAGCTTTACCAAAAGAAATTGTGTTATTGATGAATAAAGCCATAGAAGCAAGAGAAAAAGCATATGCGCCTTATTCTAATTTCAACGTTGGAGCTGCCTTACTTTTAGATAACAATGAAATTATCACCGGTAGTAATCAGGAAAATGCTTCTTATCCTTCTGGATTATGTGCAGAACGCACCGCTATTTATTATGCTAACTCGCAGTATCCTAATAATAAAATTGTGAGAATGGCTATTACGGCCGGGTCAAAAAGAAATAAAACTGCGTCGCCAATTCCACCATGTGGAGCCTGCCGGCAAGCCATTGCTGAATATGAAATTAAACAAGAATCACCAATAGAAATTTATTTTATGGGTGAAATTGGTAAAATTGCAAAATCTGATTCATTAGTTAATTTGCTTCCCTTCATTTTTGATAAATCTGTGTTATAAGGTTTTCGTTACAAAAAGTAAATATTTATTTATTTTTTAATTAGAAATTTGAGTTATATACTCCTGATTTTATCAGCTTTTTTGTATTTTTTGATACTTAATTTGAATTTAGGTTTTTGCAATAGAAAGCAATGTATTACTTTTGTCATTCGCTTAATTAAAATATAATATTAGTCGATGCAAAAAATCACTAAAAACACATACCTAAAATGGTATGAAGATATGCTGTTCTGGAGAAAATTCGAAGATAAATTAGCAGCAGTTTATATTCAACAAAAAGTTAGAGGATTTCTTCATTTGTACAATGGTCAGGAGGCTATATTAGCCGGGGCATTACATGCGATGGATTTAACCAAAGACAAAATGATTACGGCCTATAGAAATCATGTTCAGCCAATTGGTATGGGAGTTGATCCTAGGCGCGTTATGGCTGAATTATATGGAAAAGTTACAGGTACTTCTAAAGGTATGGGTGGTTCTATGCATATTTTTTCTAAGGAACATCGTTTTTATGGAGGGCATGGTATTGTTGGGGGGCAAATCCCTTTAGGAGCCGGTATGGCCTTTGGAGATAAATATCATGGCAGTGATGCCGTTACTTTATGTTGTTTTGGTGATGGAGCTGCGCGTCAAGGTTCTTTACATGAAACGTTTAACTTGGCGATGTTATGGAATCTTCCCGTTGTTTTTGTTTGTGAAAATAATGGATATGCTATGGGAACTTCAGTTGCTCGTACTGCTAGTCATCAGGATATTTGGAAATTAGGATTAGGTTATGAAATGCCTTGTGGACCAGTTGATGGAATGAATCCTGTAAAAGTAGCAGAAGCATTTGATGAGGCCATTCAAAGAGCAAGAAAAGGTGGTGGACCAACAT
>JAHENA010000084.1 GCA_024643405.1 Flavobacteriales bacterium
GGTAAAAAATTAAAGGTATTTAATATATTATGGAAATCTACGGTATAACGCTGCACCACTTCCATTGGTTCAATTTGTTCTAAACGTGCTTTTTTAGCAATACGGTCTTCACCGGCATCGGCATCATTTTCTAAATGACCTGCATCCGTAATGTTTCTTACGTACCTTACTTTATAATCTAAATGTTTAAGATATCTAAAAATAACATCAAAAGACATAAAGGTTCTTACATTTCCTAAATGAACATTGCTGTAAACGGTAGGTCCGCAAACATACATGCCCACATGACCCTCATTAATTGGATTGAATGTTTCTTTTTGCCCGGTAAGTGAATTATAAATTTTTATTTGATGCTGCTTGTAAAGTTGCATGATTTGAGTTGGTATTTTTAACTAAAACTTAGTATCTAATTTAATGTAATCTAAAAACTCTTGGCGTGTAGCTTTTTCTTTGAATTTTCCTCCAAATTCTGAGGTAACTGTGCTGCTTTCAACATCTCTTATACCTCTAGAATTAACACATAAATGCTTAGCGTCAATAACACAAGCTACGTCTGGTGTATTTAAAACTTTTTGAAGTTCTTTAACTATTTGAATGGTTAATCGTTCCTGAACCTGTGGTCTTTTGGCATAATAATCAACAATTCTATTCATTTTTGATAAACCTACAACCGTGCCTTTTGAAATATAAGCAACGTGTGCTTTACCCACTATAGGCAGCAAATGATGCTCACAGGTTGAATACACCGTAATGTTTTTTTCAACCAGCATTTCGCCGTATTTATATTTGTTTTCAAAAGTTGAAGCACTTGGTTTTCTATCTGGATTTAAGCCACCAAAAATTTCTTTCACAAACATTTTGGCAACTCTGTTCGGGGTGCCATTCAAACTATCATCAGTTAAATCAAGTCCTAAGGTTTCCATAATATGGCGAACATCATCTTTTATAATGTCAATCTTCTCCTCATTTGAAAGTTTGAAAGCATCACTTCTTAGTGGTGTATTAGAAGAAGTTCCAATGTGGTCATCTCCTAAAGCTTCAAATTCGTCTATGTTGTTGTCAATTTTCATTTATTATAAAAATCAAGTTTTTAGTCTGCAAAGATAGGTAATTCACTTTTGTTATGTTTTGAAATATCCAATAATTAATAGGTGATGTGTTTATAAGTAACTTAGTATTACCTAAACTTAAAAGCTTGAACCAAAAAGTTCAAGCTTTTAAAAATAGATGTGACAAAAATATTAAATATTAAAACCAATAGAAAAGGTGACGTTAGAGTTTCTGGTATCTGTCATGGCCGCATCAGTTAACCCAACATTATATAATGGGGTTTGTGAACTTCTGTTGGCCTGGTCATAAGTAAGATCTAATTTTGTGTTGCCAAGATTAAAACCTATTCCAAAAGAATATCCACTTAAATCTCCAACGGTTAAACCATTTTTATAGGGACTTTCTTCAAAACGATAGCCGCCTCTAAAACTAAATTGTTTTACTCTGTATTCACCACCAAATCTGTAAGTTGAAGCGGCTACTAAATCATTACTAATAATTCTGTTTTGAACTGCAAAGAAAGAATCAGAAGTTGGTTTGAGTTTAGCAGAGCCGTAATCTTTAATGGAATAATCAAAGCTTAACAATCCATTGTCTCCAAATACATAGGCTAAACTACCAGCAAATTTCCCAGGGGTTTGCAACCTGTAACTTGGGTATATATTGACAATTCTTGGATTAATAATTACAGGACTATCATTTCCGGAAATAGTAGATAAATACTGGGTTGTTTCTTCTTCCATGGTATACCAGGTTGGGGAGTCATAAGTTAAGCCAAGTCTAAATTCATTGGTGACTTTCAAAATACCTCCTAACTGAAAAGAAAAACCAGTTCCAATAGTTGATAAAGTATTTTCAAAATCTATACTATTAATGATAGAACCTAAGTTATTGTTATCTTCAAATAATTGTGTTGAACGATCATAATGAAGGAGATGTGAATTTAAGTTTAATCCTAAAAATAAATTATCTTCATACTGAACGGCCGCATTAAAAGTTATTTTGCCATTATAGCCTCTAGTTGCATAAATATATTCTTGATTAAAAGTACCGTTAGCCAGATTTGAAAAATAAGTAGTATTAGCATCATCATTGGTGTCCGGTTCAAGGATATAAGATTCATAACCTAAAAAAGCCTGCTGATGACCAAATCCGTAGTAACTACCAATTTCAGAATAGGCATCTGATATTGATTCCCCTGGTAAGGCTGAAATTTCATCAAGTCTTAGTCCATCAGCATACCCTAAAAAGTATAAATCAATAGAGTTGTTATTAGTATTGGTACCCGAAGCGACCCAGACATTATCATAATTGGCCATTTTATCATATCCAATACTCAAAGCAAACTTTTTCCAGGGAGAATTGGAATCATGATTGGCAAAAACAAAAACGGTTCCACCTTGATTAAAATCGAATTTAGAATCTGAGGCACTAGTAAAACCATTAAAATACTGTGTATCGTTTTTTGTGTCTAAATTAGATAGAGAAAATGAGGCGTGGCTTCTAGCAAAAACAGCTGAACCTGCAGGGTTTAAGCTAACAGCACTCAAATCACCTCCAAGAGCACCAAAGGCACCGCTTAAAGCTCTAAATCTTGCTGAACCCTGAATGTCATCTTGAGAATATCTAAGGGCGTCGGTAATATCTTGTCCGTACATAAAGGACATAGAAAGAATACCTATGAATAGTAAGTTTAACTTTTTCATATTAAATATATTTTTTAACGTTTTTGATAAAATTATCTGCCTCTTCTACCTGAAGATCCGGAACTGCTTCTACCTGAAGATCCGGAGCTGCTTCTTCCACTACTACTGCTGCTGCTTGAAGATCTCGAAACTCCAGAACTTGAACTTCTGTTACTACTTCCTGAATTGTAACTTCTTGAAGGCGTCGTGTAGCTTGAAGAAGAATTACTTCTTAAAGGAGCATTGTTATAAGTATTGGGAGAAGAACTTCTTCTCATCGTTGAAGAGGAACGTGTTGCAGAATTTAATGTTGGTGCAGAGACACTTGATGTTCTTCTTGCATTATAAACATTTCCAGAACTGTTTACTCGATTAGCGGTGTTTGAATTAGAATAGGCAGCACTGTTGCTTCTTCTAATGGTATTCGTGTTGTTATATCTAGAAATATTATTATTTCTTGAAGTCGTATTCACTGAATTACTACGATTCATGGTGCTTGAATTATAGTTTGAAGCATAAACACCTCTTCTTCCAGAATTGTAGGTAGCACCTCTTCTTCCGTATGAATAACTACCGTTATAACCATTGCTATAATAAGGATATCCATAATGTGGATAATACCAGCCACCATAATAACCACCATAATAACCGCCGTAATAATAAGGTGAGTACCATGGATTATAGCCCCAATAGTTATAACCATAACCCCAGTAGTTATAAGGATAAAATCCCCAATAACTATTACCCCAATAACTATTAAAACCATAGCTAGGGTAAACATTAATACTTATGGAACTACTAGTTTGGCCCCATCCACCATAGGCTTGATAATTGTTGTCAATAATGGTGTCATTTTCAACATATCCGCTTTGATATGAGTCAATATCAGTAAAAATAGAACCATCATTAACCATGTAATCATATTCCAATGATTTTTCTCTGAAGTAATTTTTATAATAGCTATTACCTGAATTACCATTTTGAACTTCAACAACAGTTTGAGGGTTTGAAGAACCGTAAATACCATCATTCTCAACACCTACATATTGATAAGAACCACATGATGATAAGCCAATTAGCAATATCACAATTGCTATGAATGGCATTTTCTTTATTAAGTAGTTATTAATTTGCATATCTCTCTTATTTTATTGTTGAACATAACAAAAATAGTTAGTTTTGCTGAACTATTTTTTTATTTAACATAGTCACAATTTTTGTGCCAAAACATAAATATGAGCAAAAAACTAACATCTAGGGCAGAAGATTATTCAAAATGGTATAATGAACTGGTGGTTAAAGCGGACTTGGCTGAGAATTCTGCTGTAAGAGGTTGTATGGTAATTAAGCCATACGGATATGCAATTTGGGAGAAAATGCAGGCTGAATTAGACAGAATGTTTAAAGAAACCGGTCACCAAAACGCTTATTTTCCATTGTTTGTGCCAAAAAGTCTCTTTGAGGCGGAAGAAAAAAACGCTGAAGGTTTTGCTAAAGAATGTGCTATTGTTACGCATTACAGATTGCAAGCGGATCCTGATAAACCAGGTAAATTAAGGGTAGATCCAGAGGCTAAATTGGAAGAAGAACTTATTGTTAGGCCTACTAGTGAAGCGATTATTTGGAATACGTATAGAAATTGGATCCAATCATACAGAGATTTACCTATTTTGATAAATCAATGGGCAAATGTGGTTCGTTGGGAAATGCGTACACGATTGTTTTTACGTACAGCAGAGTTTTTATGGCAAGAAGGTCATACAGCACATGCAACAAAAGGAGAAGCTCTTGCTGAAGCTAAACTCATGAATAACGTGTATGCTACTTTTGCTGAAAATTTTATGGCCATGCCAGTGATACAAGGAGTAAAAACAGAAAGTGAGCGCTTTGCTGGTGCTGAAGAGACTTTTTGCATAGAAGCTTTAATGCAAGATGGTAAGGCATTGCAAGCAGGGACTTCCCATTTCTTAGGTCAGAATTTTGCTAAGGCATTTGATGTGAAATTTGCTAATAAAGAAGGAAAACAGGATTATGTTTGGGCCACTTCCTGGGGCGTTTCTACCAGATTGATGGGTGCCCTAATCATGACACATAGTGATGACTTTGGTTTAGTTTTACCACCAAGTTTGGCTCCTAATCAAGTGGTTATTGTTCCAATTTATAAAAATGAGGAGGATTTTGAAACTATTTCAGAAATAGCTAATAAAATTGCTTCTGAATTGAAGAATAAAGGTATTTCTGTAAAATATGATAATAGAGATACTCAACGACCAGGAGCTAAATTTGCACAACATGAACTTCAAGGGGTGCCATTACGAATAGCGATAGGTCCAAAAGATTTAGAAAATGGGACTGTTGAAATAGCGAGACGCGACCTATTAACAAAAGAGATTGTATCTATAGATAAATTAACTTCAACAATAGCGAATTTATTAGAAGAAATGCAGAAAAACTTGTTTGAAAAAGCCTTGAGTTATAGAGAGAGTCATATATCTGAAGTAAATTCTTTTGAGGAATTTAAATCGGTATTAGAAAACAAGGGCGGATTTATTTCGGCGCATTGGGATGGTACTAATGACACTGAAGAAAAAATAAAAGAGCTCACTAAAGCAACAATAAGATGTATTCCGCTGGAAATTAGACAAGAAGAAGGTGTTTGTGTGTTTTCTGGAAAGCCTTCAAAACAGCGTGTTTTATTCGCAAAAGCATATTAAATAATTTTTTTTAAAAAAATATTATCTAGCTATTGTGACATTTAAAAATAGTTGTATTTTTGCATCCGCAATGGAAACATTGAGTGTTATTTGAAAAGCATAGTAAGTTTAAAAATAAATTTACTTGATTATAAACAAATGGCCCGTTCGTCTATCGGCTAGGACGCCAGGTTTTCATCCTGGTAAGAGGGGTTCGACTCCCCTACGGGCTACAATTATAAAAATAAAAAAAAACTAATGGCAAATCATAAGTCAGCGTTAAAAAGAATTAGAAGTAACGAAGCTAAGCGTGTTGTAAACAAATATCAGCATAAAACGACTCGTAATGCAATTAAAAAATTACGTGAGTTAACTGATAAAAAGGAAGCTGAAACGATGTATCCTTCTGTTGTTTCGATGCTAGATAAATTAGCAAAGAAAAATATTATTCACGATAATAAAGCTGCAAACCTTAAATCTGGTTTAGCTAAGCATATTGCTACTTTATAATAATTGATTTAAAGTTATATAATTTAAAACCTCTCATTTTGAGAGGTTTTTTATTTTTTAAAATTAAGATATAAAAAAAGTGCTTTGAATTTTCAAAGCACTTTTTTTATTAAACTAAGTTATGTTTATCCATTCATGGAAATTAAAAACTCATCATTGTTTCTTGTTTGTTTAAAGCGGTCATTAATGAATTCCATAGCTTCCACCGGATTCATGTCTGCTAAATATTTACGCATCACCCACATTCTTTGAATGGTTTTCTCATCCAATAATAGGTCGTCTCTACGGGTACTTGAAGAAGTAAGGTCAATTGCTGGGAATATTCTGCGATTAGATATTTTTCTATCCAATTGTAATTCCATATTACCGGTTCCTTTAAATTCTTCAAAAATAACTTCATCCATTTTAGAGCCAGTCTCCGTTAATGCAGTTGCAATAATAGTTAAAGAGCCACCATTTTCAATATTTCTTGCCGCTCCAAAGAAACGTTTTGGTTTATGAAGGGCGTTGGCATCAACACCACCACTTAATATTTTACCCGATGCAGGTTGTACAGTATTGTAAGCTCTCGCCAATCGTGTTATAGAATCTAATAAGATAACTACATCATGACCACATTCTACTAAACGTTTTGCCTTCTCTAAAACAATATCAGCAATTTTAACGTGTTCATGAGCTTCTTTGTCAAAAGTAGATGAAATCACTTCACCACGCACATTACGTTGCATATCAGTAACCTCTTCAGGGCGCTCATCAATTAATAATATCATTAAGTATACTTCAGGATGATTGGCCGCTATGGCATTGGCAACATCTTTCAATAACATGGTTTTACCAGTTTTTGGTTGAGACACTATCATCCCTCTTTGTCCTTTTCCAATAGGAGAAAACAAATCCATAATTCTGGTAGAAATAGTACTTTGTTTTTCAGCAATATTAAATTTCTCCTTTGGGAATAATGGGGTTAAGTGTTCGAATGACACACGATCTCTGACAACATCTGGATTTTGTCCGTTAATTTTAATAACCTTTATTAAGGGAAAATATTTTTCACCTTCTTTTGGGGGTCTTACATGTCCTAAAACGGTATCTCCTTTCTTTAAACCAAATAATCTGATTTGTGATTGTGATACATAAATATCATCTGGTGATGATAAATAATTATAGTCCGATGAACGTAAAAAGCCATACCCATCTTGCATGATATCTAATACGCCTTCGCTTTCAATAATGGCATCAAATTCAAAATCTGGCTCACGATAGCGATTTCTACTATCCTTATTTCCATTATTGGCATTAGGATTGGTATTCCCACTATTTTGATTCTTATTAGGATTCTTTTGTTGCGGATTATGCTCCCTTTTTGGATGATTTTTTTGATTTTCTCTCGGTTTATGCTCTTTAACAGGTTTATTTGTTGACTCTGTAGATGGTTTTTGTGTTACTTTATTTTCAACTGGAGCAACAGGAGTCTCTTTATTTTCATCTGCTTTAACCTCTGCCTGCGTTTCTGCTTTTTTATTAGGAAGATTCTTAGCTGGTTTCTGTATACGAGCTCTTGGTTTTTTATTTTTTAAATCGGCAGGTTTGTTTTCTGAAACGGTAGTGGCAGGTTTAATAACTTCTGCTACAGTTTTTGGATTCGCTGCCTGCAAATCTAAAATTTGATAAACTAATTCTGATTTTTTTAATGAACGAAATTTTGGAACGTTCAATTTTTGTGCGATCTCTTGTAAATCAGAGAGTTTTTTTTCGTTTAATTGTGAAATTTCAAACATTTGATGTTTACTTGGAAATTATAATTTGAATATAAATTTGATTTATTCTGAAAAAAATGATTTTTAATCTGAAGAATTAACCACCTACTTCAGTGGTCGTTGTGAATTATTACTGCAATAATACAACTTTATTTTAATATTTTAAGTGAATTTTATAAAAGAAACTATTATTTTTGCGGTCTAGTTTTAGAAACAAAATGTTACAACGTATCCAAACTTTATATCTTCTTATGGCTTCTGGTATTTCAGCTGGACTTATTTTTTTGTTTCCTGTTTGGGAAACACAAGAAGGAACTGAGGTTTACGCCCATGATGAACTATTATATTTGATATTGTTCTTGGGTTCAGGATTACTTTCAATTGCCTCTATTTTTATGTTTAAAAACAGGAAGCTTCAGTTTGTCTTGGGGCGACTTAATATCATATTGAACTTTTTTTTACTAGGATTTTTTGTGTATCAATCTCTAAAGGTATCTGGAGAAACTATGGTTTCTGAGAAAGGTATTGGGATGTTTCTTCCTATTATTTCTATCGTGTTTTTGGCTTTAGCCAATAAGGCCATTAAGAAGGATGAAGATCTCGTAAAATCTGTAGATCGATTGCGATAAACCTAACATCTTAGTAGTATTAGTGCGTTAAAACCCAAAGTGAAGACTTTGGGTTTTTTAATGCCTTTTATTAAACTCAATGACTTCCAGATTATCAATTTTGGCACCATCAATTGTAAAACGAAGCATCGTTCGCACCTTATGAAAGCCATGTTTACCCGCAGCGCCCGGATTCATGTGCAGTAGATTTAAACCTTTATCAGGCATCACTTTTAAAATGTGAGAATGTCCACATATAAATAATTTTGGTGGACTTTTCTTTAAAGCTTCACTAACTCTCACATCATACGCTTTTGGATAACCACCTATATGTGTTATCCAAACATCAACATTTTCACACATGAATCTGTTATGTTCAGGGAATTCTGATCTAATGGTTGCATTATCAATATTGCCAAAAACTGCTTTTAAAGGTTTTATTTCTTTGATGGCATCCGTAACCACGATATCTCCAATATCACCAGCATGCCAAACTTCATCTGCTTCTTTTACATATTTCAATATATCTTCATCAATATAGCTATGCGTATCAGAAAGCAATAATATTTTTATCATTATAAATTGTTAATGGTAAAACTTAACTCGTAAATCTAATTATCTTTGTGCTCTAACAAAAGTATCAAATTAGATTGAGGTATTTTATTGAACTTTCTTATAATGGAAAAGAGTATCATGGTTGGCAAAATCAGCCTAATGATATTTCAGTACAAGAAGTTATAGAAAATGCGTTATCTCTAATTTTAAAAGAAAAAACAGCGATTGTTGGCGCTGGACGCACCGATACCGGTGTTCATGCCTTGCAAATGTTTGCTCATTTTGATACTGATGTCGTTTTTAGTGAGGAGGCATTAGTATTTAAACTAAACTCGTTCTTGCCAAAGGATGTTGCTATTTATAAAATTTTCAGAGTTAAAGCAGATGCTCATGCGCGGTTTGACGCCACAAGCAGGACCTACAGATATAGAATTGCATTAAGGAAGAACGCCTTTAATTTTGAAAATGCTTATTTCTTATCAAATGCCTTAGACATTGATAAAATGAATCATGCAGCAAAAATCTTATTTCAGCATAAAGATTTTCAATGCTTTTCAAAAAGTAATACCGATGTAAAAACTTATAATTGCACAATTATGAAAGCGCACTGGTATTTAGAGAATGATGAACTTCATTTTGTTATCAAAGCAGATAGGTTTTTAAGAAATATGGTGAGAGCTATCGTAGGAACCTTGGTAAACATTGGTATGGGTAAAATGGAGGTTGCAGAATTGCACAATATAATAAATTCTAAAAGTAGGAGTGAGGCTGGCTATTCTGTTCCGGCACATGCGCTTTATTTGTTAGAAATAGAATATCCAGAAGATATAAAAATATAAATGAGCGAAACAAAAGAACAAGTTTTTGATATACGTCTATTTAAACGTCTGTTAGTTTATATTAAGCCTTATAAAAAGGTTTTTATAGGGGTAATTATTGCTGTCATACTTATCGCAGTTTCTGGAGCTGTTAGACCTAAAATACTTCAATTGGCAATTGATAATAATATTGCAACTAAAAAAGTTGAAGGTTTTTTACCTTATATAGTCATCATGGCTGTCATGCTCTTTTTAGAGGTGATATTTCAATTATTATTTATTTTTTATTCGGGCTGGTTGGGCCAAAATGTTGTAAAAGATGTTCGTGTAAAGTTATTTAATCATCTACTTCGTTTTAAAATGAAGTATTATGATAACTCTTCAGTAGGTGTGCTTATCACTAGAGCAGTCACAGACATGGAACGAATTGCTGATATTTTTGGACAAGGACTCTTTACTATTTTTAGAGATTTGTTAACTATGATTGTGGTATCCGTATTCATGCTTTTTATGAATTGGAAGTTAAGTTTTATTGTCTTTATTATGCTTCCGGTTGTTTTATATGCTACCAGAATCTTTCAAAAGTATATGAAGCATGCTTTTGAAGAAGTGCGGACAGAAGTTTCAAATTTGAATTCATTCGTGCAAGAGCGCATTACAGGAATGAAAATTCTGCAATTATTTACCCGTGAGGGCACAGAATATGAAAAATTTAAAGAGATCAATGAGCGTCATAAAAAAGGCTGGCTTAAAACGGTTTGGTATAACTCTATTTTCTTTCCCATTGCAGAATTAGCAACTTCTATAACTATTGGTTTGGTAGCTTGGTATGGCGGTTTAAATGTGGTGCTAAGCGAAACTGCTTCCGAAGGTGATTTGGTATCCTTTATCATGTTTATTCCTATGCTGTTTAGACCGTTAAGGCAGATAGCTGATAATTTTAATACGTTACAAATGGGTATGGTGGCAGCCAATAGGGTATTTAAAGTATTGGAAACGACGTCACAAATTGATGATAATGGTAGAATAGAAGTCACTTCATTCAAAGGAAATATTAGTTTTAAAAAGGTGTATTTTAACTATGTTGAGGATGAAAGTGTATTAAAAGGTATTTCTTTTGAAGTTAAATCTGGGGAAACTATTGCTATTGTTGGGGCCACAGGCGCAGGTAAATCAACCATTATTAATCTGTTGAATCGATTTTATGAAATTAAGGATGGTGTCATTGAAATTGATGGTATCAACATTAAAGACGTCACACTGGCCTCCTTACGTACTCAAATTGCAGTGGTTTTGCAGGATGTTTTTTTATTTGCGG
This sequence comes from Flavobacteriales bacterium, assembly GCA_024643405.1. GTDB lineage: Bacteria > Bacteroidota > Bacteroidia > Flavobacteriales > Flavobacteriaceae > Yeosuana. Next base: position 10,995 of record JAHENA010000084.1, read on the forward strand.
ACACAATTGTAAGTAACATTACTCTTAATAACCCTAAAATTACTGAAGCTCAAGTAGTTCAGGCTGCAAAAGATATTGGGATACATGAATTTATTTCTAGTTTGCCGGGAGGCTATCATTATAATGTGAAAGAACGAGGTGTTATGTTGTCTTCAGGCCAGCGTCAATTAATTTCGTTTTTAAGGGCTTATGTTACCAATCCGAGTATTTTAGTTTTAGATGAAGCCACTTCTTCAGTTGATTCTTATTCTGAACATCTCATTCAAATAGCAACAGACAAAATTACTAAAGGCAGAACATCTATTATTATTGCGCACAGATTGGCAACGGTTAAAAAAGCGGATAAAATTATAGTGATGGATTCTGGTGTTATTGTTGAGCAAGGAACACATGATGAATTGCTTAAAAAACAAGATGGCTATTATAAAAACCTCTATGAAGTTCAGTTTTTAAAAGAAGAACAGGTTTAGTTTTTGAATTTTCTGACTCAAATCATTTACATCAAATCCTTTTTAATGCGTTCAGTGAGTTCAGAACTGTCTTTAAAAATAACAAACTCACCATCCACAAAATAAGAAATATGTCCGGTTTCTTCACTTACAACCAGTGCTAAAGCATCTGTTTTTTCAGTAACACCAATGGCCGCTCGGTGTCTCAGTCCGAAGCGTTGCGGAATAACCTTTTCATTATTAACCGGAAGAATGACACGAGTCGCTTTTACGATATTATTTTTTATAATAATCGCACCATCATGTAACGGGCTATTTTTAAAAAATATACTTTCTATTATGGGTTGCGTAACTCTGATATTCATTTCATCACCCGTTGAAATAAGAAAATCTAAATTATTATTACGTTCTAAAACGATTAAAACACCTGTTCTAGATAGGGCCAGTTTATTACAGGCTGAAACAATAGTATCCACATTGGTTTCGTCTCCAGTTTCAGATTTTAAAAAATTAAGATGCTTTAATATGTTTCTTCTTCTGCTAAAATTAGTGGAGCCAACCATTAATAAGAATTTTCGAATCTCAGGCTGAAAGACGACAATTAATGCTATAATTCCCACTTTCATAAATCCACCAAAAATACCTGTCAGCAATTCCATATTCAGGAAATCAGTGAGTCGCCATGCTAAATAAATCATAATGATGCCTATGAAAATATTGATTGCGACGGTACCTTTTACGAGTTTATAGATGTAGTAGAGCAGCAGTGCTACTAAAATGACATCTATGACATCAACAACGGTAAATTTTAAAATATCTTTAAAAATATCCAAAGTATGTGGGTTTTGGTAAATTTAATAAATAATAGCTAATTAAAGATAAATTCATCATGAGCTATCCTAACATTCTTAAAATTAATTTGAGACAATAATGATTTAAAGGTTATATAATCTTGAAAGGATAAATTTT
>JAHENA010000167.1 GCA_024643405.1 Flavobacteriales bacterium
CATTTTCAATATCCACAACATCAAATGCTATGTGGTGAATTCCTTCTCCCTTTTTCTCAATAAATTTAGCAATAGGGCTTTCAGGGTTTGTTGCTTCCAGTAATTCAATCTTATTGGGGCCTACTTTAAAAAAGGATGTTTTAACACCTTCGCTATCAACAGCTTCTGTTTTATAATGTGCTTCACCAAAAAGTTTAGCAAACAAAAGGTTTGAGGTCTCTATGTTTTTAACAGCAATTCCTATGTGTTCAATTTTATTCATTTTAATACGGTTTAAAGGAAGATACAAATTTTGCAAATCAAAAGTAAGATAATCTTTAAATATCCTCTATTTTTGCACTATGGAAGAAAGTCAAAGACAAAAAAAAATAGCGTCTGTATTACAACGTGATTTAGTTGATGTATTACAAAGTGCTGCCACCCAGGGTGGTATGCAAGGGATTCTTATATCGGTATCAAAAGTGAAAGTGACTGTTGATTTATCGGTAGCCAAGGTCTATTTAAGTATTTTTCCTAACGATAAAGGCAAGGAATTAATGGAAGGGATTAAATCAAACGCCCCTTTAATTAAACATGAAATTGCTCAGCGTACCAAACATCAATTACGACGTATGCCAAAACTGGAATTTTTTATTGATGATTCTTTGGAATATATGGATCAGATTGACCAATCATTAAAAGGAAAAGACAATCCTATTAAAGACCCGAGTATTTTAGAAAAACGCAAAAAGTCTTAATTGAATGTTTAATCTGTTACCCTTTATTTTATTGCCGGTCAGATTGAATATTCATCTTCTTCTTTTTTCTTCATAATATTATAGATTATGAATATTTCTTTGTACATAGCCAAACGTTATCTGCTCTCTAAAAGTAGTAACAATGCTATAAATTTCATTACCATTATTGCAGGCATTGGCGTTGTTTTAGGGGCAGCCTCACTATTTATAGTGCTTTCTGGGTTTGCCGGCTTAAAAGACTTTACACTACAGTTTTCAAGTATTGTTGACCCCGACTTAAAAGCGGAAACAACTATTGGAAAGTCCTTTGTTTTAACAACTGATCAAACCCAAAAATTAAAAGATTTAAAAGAAGTGGCGCTATATTCAAAAATAATTGAAGAGCGCGTCATTATTGCTTCTGATGATAAAAATGATATTGTCACTCTTAAAGGGGTTGATGAATCATTTCAAAGTGTTACCAGTATAGATTCTGTTATTGTTCAGGGGGGTTGGTTTGCACAAGAGGCCAATCAGGTGGTGGTGGGCTGGGGCGTTTCCAGCACGCTTTCTCTTGGCGTTTTAGATTATTCCAAAGTATTAAACATTTATGTTCCCAAACCCGGAAAAGGTCAAATTACTTCAACCAATAATGCTTTTAATTCCATAAGAGCTATCAACGTTGGCGTCTTTGATATTAATGAGAAAATTAATGACACCTATGTTTATGGTTCGCTAGATTTAGCGCAGCATTTACTGAATTATGACGAAAATCAAATCACTGGTATTGAATTTAGACTCGCAAGCGGTGCTGACGAAAATACCGTCAAAGAAAAAATTCAAGCCATATTAGGAGATCATGTTATCATAAAAAACAGACCTCAACTTAATGATGCCCTTTACAAAATGCTCAACACTGAAAATCTGGCGGTTTATTTAATTTTTACTTTGGTCTTAATTATTGCATTATTTAATGTCATTGGGTCTATTATTATGATGATTCTTGATAAAAAGAAAACATTAAATACCTTATTTAATTTGGGCGCTACCATTAATGACATCAAGCGCATATTCTTTTTTCAAGGCAGCTTGATGACTGTTTTTGGTGGTTTTATTGGAATACTTTTAGGTTTTGTGATTATATTGCTACAAAAATCATTTGCCTTGGTTATGATAACCTCAACCTTACCGTACCCTGTTACCATTAAGTTTGAAAATTTTTTGATTGTTTTTATAACCATTTCAGTGCTAGGTATTTTAGCCTCGAAAATTGCTTCAGTAAGAATTACGAAATCTTTGGTGGCAGCGCACTAAGTATTTGAAAGGGAGTCTTTTTATTCAGTAAATTGATAATCTGCAAACTTTTCTAATACCTCATCGAATGCCGCAAAAACATCTGCAGATTGATCGCTAGTTACCATTTTGGTGCGATAGTCTTTAAAATGCGGGATACCTCTGAAATAATTAGTATAATGCCTTCTGGTTTCAAAAACCCCTAGAGTTTCTCCTTTCCAGTCAATAGCCATTTGTAAATGTCTGCGGGCCGCTTCTACCCTTTCTTCTAACGAAATGGGGGCTAAATGTTCGCCCGTTTTAAAAAAGTGCTTGACTTGTTTAAAAAACCACGGATTCCCAATGCTAGCGCGGCCTATCATGGCGCCATCAAGTCCGTAAATATCTCTCATTTCCATAGCTCTTTCCGGCGTATCTACATCACCATTTCCAAAAACAGGAATATGCATTCGCGGGTTGTTTTTTACTTCAGCAATGGGTCTCCAGTCTGCGCTTCCTTTATACATTTGAGCTCTGGTTCTGCCGTGAATGGCAATGGCTTTACAACCAACATCTTGCAGTCTTTCAGCAACCTCAACAATTCTAATAGAATCATGATCCCAACCCAATCGTGTTTTCACGGTAATGGGAATATTGGTGCGCTTTACCATTTCTGCTGTCAGTTGTTCCATTAAACACACGTCTTTTAAAATCCCTGCGCCAGCACCTTTACTCACGACTTTTTTTACCGGACAACCAAAATTAATATCTATGATATCTGGCTTTGATTGCTCCACAATATCAATGGTTTGAAGCATGCTCTCCAGATTGGCCCCAAATATTTGAATACCAACCGGTCGCTCTTTTTCATAGATGTCTAATTTCATAACGCTTTTGGCAGCATTACGAATCAGACCTTCACTTGAAACAAATTCAGTATACACAACATCGGCGCCTTGCTCTTTACACAAAGCACGAAAAGGAGGGTCACTAACGTCTTCCATAGGTGCTAAAAGCAACGGGAAATCAGGTAGTTCTATGTTGTCTATTTTAACCACAGTTTTAATTTTGGTTTGCAAAACTAATGCTTTTTAATCAAACATAAATAAGAGCCTTGCCAATACCTTTCATTTAAATAATTTTTACAAACCTCTGTTTTAGGTTTTAATAATCTTTTTTATAATTGGAAAACCTTCATTTTTATTAATTATGACAATATAAATTCCTTGGCTAAAACTACTCATATCAATACTAGAACTATTGC
>JAHENA010000013.1 GCA_024643405.1 Flavobacteriales bacterium
CCATTGAAAATACTTTATTTAGTAAACCCATGTGTCCTATATATCAAAACGTGACAGCCAAAGCGGTCATTGACGAGGCAGCCATTAAATTAAATTTAATTTCCCAGTTAACAGCACCTGTGCGCTGGACACAATCTGTGCAACAAATGATTGCTGATGGCGCCACCTTATTTACTGAAGTTGGACCCGGAAATGTATTACAAGGTTTGGTGAAAAAAATAAACAGAGAAGCGCAAACTGCTTCAGCAACTGTATAAATCATATTGTTTATGAAGTTGTCCCGCCGTTCTTTATTGATCATACTTACTATAATTTTGACTATTGCCGTTGATCAAATTTCTAAAATAATAGTTCGAACTTATGTGGTTCCTTCTGAAAGATCCAACATAATAGGCACATACTTTACATTACATAATGTTGAAAATGTTGGAGCCTTTTTAGGAATGGGAAGTGATTTAAGTCCGTTACTTAAACTTATTTTATTGCTTATATTACCTATCATCGTGTTAGGTTTTGTGACCTATCATATTTTTAAAGACAAATCTCTAGACAAATTATCCTTATTTGCTTTTGCAAGTATTATTGGTGGTGGTATTGCGAATGTTTTTGACCGTGTTGTTTATGGATCCGTCACCGATTTTTTCCATATTGATTTAGGAGGTGTTTTTAGAACCGGAATCTTTAATATGGCCGACTTATCGGTGACAACAGGTATGATTTTACTTTTACTTGTAAGTTTTAAAAAGAAAAAAGAAGTAACCAATCAAGGTTAATTATTGTTTATAGACAACCCCTTCCTTCATTACAAAAACGACATTTTCAAGCGTTTTAATGTTTTCAATCGGATTCTCATTTACAGCAATGATATCTGCTAAATACCCCGCTTTAATTTCGCCTAATTTATCATCAATTTCTAAGATATTTGCACTTGTAATGGTTGCAGACTGTATGGCTTCCATAGCAGGCATACCCGCCTCCACCATATAACCAAATTCTTTTCCATTATCGCCATGTCTAAACACGCCAGCATCAGTACCAAACGCTATTTTGACGCCTTTTTTATACGCTTTTGAAAATGTTTCCTGAATTTTAGGTCCTATTTCCAGAGCTTTTGGAACCACTAATTCCGGATAAAACCCCGCGATTTTAGCTTTTTCCGCCACTTCTTTACCAGCAGTAATTGTTGGCACATAATACGTACCATATTGTTTCATTAGTGCCATGGTTTCCTCACTCATAAATGTCCCATGTTCAATAGTAGTGACACCTCCTTTAATAGCGCGTTGCATACCTTCATCTCCATGCGCATGAGCGGCTATTGTCATGCCATAATCTTTAGCTGTTTTACATATTTCTTGAATTTCTTCAAGAGTAAATTGCGGGTTTTGCCCACTTTTTGCCACACTCAATACGCCTCCTGTCGCAGTGATTTTTATATTATCTGATCCCTCCTTATACCGCTGCCTTACTGCTTTCCTAGCATCATCAACACTATTTACTACCCCTTCATTTGGTCCTGGATCACCCATTAATTCCCTTTTCATACCATTTGTAGGGTCCAGATGTCCCCCAGTAGTGCTTATAGCTCTACCTGCGGTAAAAATTCTTGGCCCAACAACATCCCCTTTATTTATAGCATTTCTTAATGATATATTAACCCCTGTTCCACCTAAATCTCTAACTGTAGTAAACCCTGCTAATAATGTGGCTTTAGCAAAAACTGTAGATTTAAAAGCTCTATCCGCTTCATTATTAGTAAAGATATCTATATATCTATTTGGATTAAATTCCTCTTCTAAATGAACATGCATATCCATAAGGCCCGGAAGAACCGTTTTATCTTTTAAATCTATAATAAAATCTTCCTGATTTTTTGGTATTAGTAAACCATTTTCAACTGAAATAATTTTTTTGCCTGAAATTATTATGGTTTGATTTGTTAATACTTTTCCCTTTTTCGTATCAATTAATTTACCACAATGTATATACGTGTTTTGAGAAATGGTACTATAGCAAATTAAGACGGAAAGGATTAGAAGAAACTTTTTCATAAAAAAATATTTTGTTGGTTTTAAATATACAATTAAAACAGAAATTATAATCACTATTCAATATTTCAAAATCACTAAAATTCTATGCTGTTTTTAAAAAGTTCAGAAATAGAAAGAGCCACATTTACAATGTGGCTCCATATGATAAATGTAAAATAGTAAACATTATTTTTTTCTAACAATCTGCTCCCACTTCCAGGCAGAGCGCATGGCATCATCTAAGTTCAATCCAGATTTCCAACCAAGTTCCTTATTTGCCCTAGTAGTTTCGGCATAAGCGGAAATGATATCGCCTTCTCTTCTACCTACTATCTTATAATTAAGTTTTTCACCTGACACACGCTCAAAAGAATGTATCACTTCTAAAACGGAACTTCCTGTGCCAGTACCCAAATTAAAAGTCTCACAGTTAGATTTATTCTTGTTTTCCAAAAGACGTTTAAGCGCCACTACATGGGCCTTAGCGAGGTCTACCACATGAATATAATCGCGAATACATGTGCCATCTGGAGTTGGATAATCATCACCAAAAACTGAAAGTTGTTCTCTTAACCCAATAGCCGTTTGTGTTATAAAAGGGACTAAATTTTGTGGTACACCAATTGGTAATTCGCCGATTTTTCCGGATTCATGGGCACCAACCGGATTAAAATAACGCAAAGCAATGGCTTTAATACTTGGGGTAACTTTACAAGTATCACGAATTATTTCTTCTCCTATTTGTTTCGTGTTTCCATAAGGCGATTCGGCTTGTTTAACAGGTGCATTTTCAGTAATAGGCAATTCATCTGCCTGACCATAAACCGTACATGAAGAACTAAAAATAAAACTAGCTTCTGGTAATTTTTTTAACTCCTTGAGTATGTAAACAAGCGTACCTATATTATTTTCATAATATAATAAAGGTTCTTGAACACTCTCTCCAACCGCTTTACTGGCGGCAAAATGAATTACACCTTTGATATCATGATGCTTTTTAAAAAAGGCCTCAACACCAGATTTATCTTTTAAATCTAATTTTTCGAAAATTGGTTTTGTCCCTGTTATAGCAGTGATACCGTCTAGTACCTGAATAGATGAATTTGACAAATCATCTATGATAACAACTTCGTATCCTTCATTTTGTAACTCAACAACGGTATGTGACCCTATAAAACCTAAACCGCCTGTAACTAATATTTTATCCATTTATAAATGATTTCACCTTTGATGTTATAAATTTTATTTGTTCATTATCCAATTCAGTATGCATTGGTAATGAAATGACATCTTTTACCAACTGATTCGTCACTACAAAATCATTCTCATTGTATCTTGAATCTAAGTAAGCTTTTTGTTTATGTAAAGGAATTGGGTAATAAACACCACAAGGAATGCCATTGTCATTAAGATAAGCTGCCAGAGCATCTCTGTCAACACCTTTAACTCGTAAAGTATATTGATGAAACACATGACAATCACAAGTATCACAAATACCATTGCATTCGGGATTTCCAATTGGTGTAATAATATTTTTGTCATTTTTAAAGGCATCATTATATTTCTTTGCTGCTAATTGACGTGCTTTATTATAAGCATCAAGATTTGGTAATTTAGCATCTAAAACCGCCGCCTGCATACTATCTAATCTTGAATTAACACCCACAACATCATGATGATAACGAATGTACATACCATGATTCACAATACCTCTAATGGTATGAGCCAAGGCATCATCATTTGTAAAAATTGCGCCACCATCGCCATAACAACCTAAATTTTTTGAAGGAAAAAAAGAAGTAGATGCTACATGCCCTATAGTCCCGGCTTTTGCCTTTTTACCATTTTTAAATGTATAATTAGCACCAATGGCTTGGGCATTATCTTCAATGACATATAAATTATGCTGCTTAGCTATTTCCATAATAGCCTCCATATTGGCGCATTTTCCAAATAAATGGACTGGAACAATAGCTTTAGTTTTAGGTGTTATTGCTTTTTTAATAGCTTCTATACTAATATTAAAATCATCCGGATTAACATCTACTAACACAGGTGTCAAATGAAGAAGCGCTATGACTTCTACGGTTGCAGCAAAGGTAAAGTCTGCTGTGATGACTTCATCACCCGCTTTTAAACCTAATCCCATCATGGCAATTTGCAATGCATCGGTACCATTGGCACATGGAATCACATGTTTTACACCAAGATAGTTTTCTAAGTTTTTTTGAAACTGATGTACTTTAGGACCATTTATAAATGCTGTGGTTTCTAAAACTTCTTGAATGGACGCGTTTACTTCATCCTTGATTTTATCAAATTGACCTTTTAAGTCAACCATTTGAATTTTATTCATCTAAAAAAAATTTCAATTCCCCATAGTTTGTAAATAAATGATAGTACTCATTTGATACTTAATATGGAAAAATTAATGAGTTACGAAATTACAAAATTCATAATCTCTAACCATGTTTTTCTTTTAAAGAAATGTATTTTTGTTAAAAAGCATTCATTTGAATTTTTTATATAACATAGGTATCAACATCTTTAAAATCACTTTACACTTCATGTCTCTATTTAATGAGAAAATAAAAGCAGGTGTAAAAGGAAGAGCTGAGACATTTAATATATTAGAAGGCAAAATAAATTCTGGCGATAAAACCTTATGGTTTCATTGCTCCTCTTTAGGAGAATATGAACAAGGGCTTCCAGTTTTTAAGGCTTTAAGAACTCACTACTCTAAACATAAAATTGTTCTCACCTTTTTCTCTCCTTCAGGATATGAAATAAGAAAATATTCCCCCATTGCAGATGTTGTGGTTTATGTTCCCATTGACAGTAAAAAAAACGCGAAGCGATTTTTGGACTTATTAAATCCGGAATTGACCGTTTTTGTAAAATATGATATTTGGCCTAATGTTTTGAATGCATTAAAATCCAGAAACTTACCTACCATTTTAATTTCGGCATTATACCAAAAAAACCAATCCTATTTTAAATTTTATGGCTCAGTACTAAGAAAAGGACTTTTTGCTTTTAATCATATTTTTACTCAGAACGAAGTTTCAAAAGAGCTCCTTGAATCAATAGGCTACCAACATATTACCGTTGCTGGCGACACCAAATTTGACAGAGTAACTGATCAATTAAAACAAAATAACACCCTTGAGTTTATAGAATTATTTAAGCAAGATAAACTCTGTGTTGTTGCCGGAAGCACATGGCCCGAAGATGAAACATTGTTAATCAATTATATAAATTCTGAATCAACAGAAAAAATTAAATTTATCATTGCTCCCCATAATATTAAATCCAATCAGATTCATAAGCTAAAGGAAAATCTGAATGCTAAAACAGTTTTGTATTCAGAAAAAGACACACAAGATTATAGACATGCGCAGGTATTTATTATAGATACTATTGGATTACTTTCTAAAATTTACAGTTATGCCAATATAGCCTATATTGGGGGAGCTATAGGTTCCACCGGACTTCATAACACCTTAGAAGCGGCTGTTTTTGGGGTTCCAATTATTATTGGAAACAAACATACTGAATTCCCTGAAGCTCAAACCATGATAGATCTTAATGGCATGTTTGAAATATCTAATCAACAAGAGTTTAATTCTGCCTTAAATCGCTTAATAAAAGATGATCATCTGCGCTTAAATGCAGGTAAAATAAATGCAGATTACACTAAAAAAAATGCAGGAGCCGTCAATAAAATAATGACGTTTTTAAAAATTGATTCTTTCATTGAATAACTACTTATAACATGACTTTTGTCATGAGTTTTTTTCAGAATTTTTGTTATTTTTAAAGGTTAGACATTCATCATTATGAATAAGTCATCCAAAATATTATACTATACGCCAAGAATTCTATGTATAATAGCCATTCTTTTTATTAGTTTATTTGCTTTAGATGCCTTCGAAACTGGACATTCTATTTGGGAGAAAATTATAGCTTTTCTTATACACTTAATTCCATCATTCATACTCACTATTTTGCTCATTATTGCCTGGAAGAAGGAACTTCTTGGAGGTATACTTTTTTTAATAATTGGTATAGGTTCAAGTCCTTTCCTTTTTAAACTGAATTATAATATGAACCATTCCATTTGGTTGAGTTTAGGAATCATTTTTATGATTACAATTCCATTTGCAGCTGTAGGTATTCTCTTTATCATGAGTCACTACAGAAATCGTCATACTTCAAAGATATAAATGCCATCTAATAAGCATTTAACTAAAATATGAACTAATCAAAATAAAAAAACATGGAAAATGCCACATTCATAAAAGTTTATCTAGTCACTTTTATAATCTGTACAATACTGACAATTGCATTAATTATCATAATTAATAAAGGACTCAAAAAGTTTTTTGAAAATCTGGCAGAAGATAAAATCATTGCCAAATTCTTTATAAAGCTGAGCTATTTAATAATTCTCTTAGGAGGTATTAGCGCCTCTTTAACTAGTAATTACAATACACTAGACACTGCGACGTGGCTCACACTCACCTGGGACGTTACAGATCATCTGAAAGCACTTTTTGAAAGGTTATTTCTAATTATCATTATACTTTCAGTTGTATTTTTCATCCTCCATCTGCAGAATAAAAGAACGAATAAATGACAACCTGGACCGAATTAAATATTGCTGTTGTCTATTTTTCTGGACTATTCTTTGCCTTATTGACTGGTTTGATGATTGTATTATATTTGAATTTAAATAAAGAAGCCATAAAATTAATTACGGAAAAATTTCATAAACTATGGAATAGTGTCTTCAAATCATCAATAGTTTTAGCTTCATTAATAGGAGCGCTTTCTGTAAATTTCAGGAATTGTTATGGAAATTATGATTACTTATTAAAATCACCGCAAAAGACCGTAATAAAAGGCATAGAGCAGGTTTCCAATTCTTTTGACTGGCTGACCGTTTTATTAGGATTTTGGTTATTATTATTTATAATCTTTAGACTAAATTCAAACAAAAATATTGAAAATTAAACCTAAATTTTACTCTTTCAATTAATTTGAACAGAAACTTCAGCTTTTATATCTCTTGAAGAATTGCCTATTCTAAAATTGTAAATCCCAGATTCTACAACCCACTTTTTTAAACCAACATCATAATAAGCCAACTCTTTTACAGGAAGGGCAAGAGTAACGGTTGCAGTCTGCCCTTTTTTTACCAATACTTTTTCAAAACCTTTAAGTTCCTGAGCAGCTCTCTCTACTTTCGATTCTTTTTTTGACGAATACACTTGAACCACTTCTTTACCATCCATGTTCCCAGTATTAATGACATCTACAGTAACATAAATGATTTCGTTTTCTGAATAAGGTTCCTTTTTATCTAAACGAACATTATTTATATCAAAGCTTGTATATGATAACCCATAACCAAACGGATATAAAGGTTCAACATTTTTGGTATCAAACCAACGATAGCCCACCAGAATACCTTCAACATAAGAAACTGTTTGATCTCCAGGAAAACTTTTGGTTGCATGCGCTGGAGAATCCATTAGACTTTTAGGCATGGTCCAAGGCAACTTACCAGAAGGATTTACATGACCCAATAAAACATCGGCTAAAGCATTACCTCCTTCTGAACCGTTAAACCAACTCCATACCAGCGTAGAAGATTTTTCCTTGATATTATTGATGTCAAATGGCGCTCCCGCAATCATCACTACTATGGTATTCGGGTTTACGGCTAACACTTTCTCAATCAATGTATCTTGACCAAATGGCAATTCTAAATCCTCTCTATCTGAAGCTTCAGTTTCATAATCGCGGTTGGAACCTGCAAAAATAATAGTCATATCAGAATTTTTAGCGGCCATTAATGCTTCTTCAACTAATTTAGAATCCAATTCATCAATAGTTTGAGCTCTTTCTTGAGTCACATCACCAAACTTCGCTTCTTTTTTTGGGGCATATCTTTCTTGGTAACCTTCGGCATAATTAATCTTTACAGACGCTGGAAGTCTGTTTTGCAAACCTTCCAAAGGTGTAACTTCTCTTTTGGTCTTTACGCCGGCTCCAAATCCACCTAAGGCATTTTTCTTGGTAGCGTTAGCTCCAATGACAGCTATAGAACTAATCTTTGAAGTATTTAATGGCAATAAATTTTTGTCGTTTTTAAGTAAGACCACTGATTCCGATGCAATAGTATATGCATCTTTAAAATGAGCTTCTGTATTAATGCTACCTTTGGCGCGTGATTCACCACCCATACTTTTTAATGTGTACATGAGTTGTAAAATGCGTTTGACATGCTTGTCTATTTCTGCCTCTGAAATTTCACCTGCCTTTACTGCCTCGATTAAAGGATCTGCTAAAAAGAATTCATTGAATGGTTTAGGCGTTCCCATTTCAATATCTAATCCGCTATTTAATGAATTTACAGAGGTATGAACCGCCGCCCAATCAGATATTACCACGCCCTCAAAACCCCATTCGCCTTTTAAAACTTCATTTAACATATGATTGTTTTCGCATAAATATTCTCCCCTAAATTTGTTATAAGCGCCCATAATACTATAAGCCTTCGCTTCTTTTACAGCAGCCTCAAATACCGGTAAATAAATTTCACGCAGCGCCCGCTCATCAATTTGTACATCTACAAAATCTCTATTGGTTTCCTGGTTATTGGCGGCATAATGCTTTACGCAAGCAGCGACATCATTATCTTGAATCCCAACAATAAATGGCACTGCCAATTTCTTATTTAAAAAAGGGTCTTCCGTAAGATACTCATAAGTTCTACCTCCTAAAGGTGTTCTTATAATATTAATAGCAGGCGATAATATAACATCTTTTTCTCTGGCTCTGCACTCTTCACCCACACTATTCCCAAAAGTATATGCTAATTGAGGATTCCAAGTAGCCGAAAGTCCGGCACCTGCAGGATAATAGGTAGCAAAATCATTATCTAATCCGGCCGGAGCCCAGGAATATCTTGAAATCTCTTCACGTACTCCTAATGGGCCGTCTGCCATTTTTAATTCCGGCACACCCAAACGTTCAATCCCTGCTGTAGTAAACATGCTGGTTCCGTGAAGCATTCCTGATTTTTCTTGTAAGGTCATTTGGCTGATTATACTATCAATCATGGCATCATAATTATGAGTGATGGATTTGCCTAAATAACTTTCAGATGTGGTTACTTGAGCAGCATCCGATTTTTTATCTTTAGCATTTTCACAGGAAGAAAAAAGAAATACTGCTGCCATTGATAAAACAATGATTTTATTAGTCATTTAATGAATCTTTGAGTTAATAATAGTTTCAATGATATTATTTCCACAACATTTAAAACAATATTTATTTTAAATTTTTAAGCAAGAAACAGTTAAAAGTACGAACAAAATTTTACTTTAACATTTATACAATTAAGCTTTTTTATTAATAAATTATTATAGAGTTTCTTTTTAACAGATTCTTCCTGATGTAATCATACTATATTAGATTGGCAAGACAGAATATATAAATTCCCTTTTACTAAACAGGGCTAAAAAAAAGACATTCATTAATACATAAATTAAAAGAATATGTTTTGATTTCATATTTTTAATTTATTCATCCTTGTATTTAAAAAACTAATTTTTATACTAATTCCCTTAACCTTTGAGCGGCAATTTCAGCAGTGATATCCCTTTGTGGTGAACCAAACATCTCATATCCAACCATAAACTTTTTAACAGTGGCGCTTCTGAGTAGCGGTGGGTAAAAACTCATATGCCAGTGCCAATGCTTATTTTCTTCTCCATTAGTTGGTGCTTGATGTATCCCACTCGAATATGGAAACGACGTATTGAACAATCTATCATACGCTTTAGTTATGACTGAAATAGCTTCTGAAAAATGATTGGCTTCAGAATCTGTCATTTCCAAAATACTTTTTTGAGCTTGTTTTGGTATAATCATGGTTTCAAATGGCCAAATAGCCCAAAATGGAACCAGTACAACAAATGCACCATTTTCATAAATAATACGTTCTTGAAGCTCTAATTCTTTTTTTAAGTAATCAACTAAAAGACTGCTTCCGAATTTATTATAATAGATGCGTTGTTGTGACTCTTTCTTCTCTACTTCATTGGGAAGTGTTGATTGGCTCCAGATCTGTCCATGTGGATGTGGGTTGCTGCATCCCATCACGGCCCCTTTGTTTTCAAATATTTGAACATAATTGATGTTAGAAATGGCACCTAGGGTTTTATACTCCTCTTGCCAGGCCTCAACTACTTTTTGAATACCTTGAATACTCATATCTGCCAGACTTTTAGAATGGTCTGGACTAAAACAAATGACCTTACAAATACCTTGCTCAATGTGTGCTTCGAGCAACCCCTCTTTTACGATAAACGGCTTTGTTTCATTTTGTAATGCCGCAAAATCATTGGTAAAAACAAAAACATCGTCATAGTTGGGATTAATCTCTCCATTGATTCTTTTATTTCCTGCACACAAATAACAACTTGAGTCGTAGGCTGGTCTTATTTCTTTTGATAGTGCTTCATTTTGTCCTTGCCATGGTCGTTTGGCACGATGTGGTGAGACTAAAACCCATTCTCCTGTTAAAATATTCAATCGCTTGTGTGAGTAATCTTGTAAATTATTATTCATCTTGAAGATTAATGCTTTTTGGCACTAATTTATTATGCCTGTTCCATGAGAAAGCTCAACGGAATATATTGAACAGTCCTTTTTAAATTTATTTTTATACGCCTCTGAAACAAAAGTCTTAAATGATTCTGTTTCTGCTTTTGCAATCAAGTTAATAGTACAGCCCCCAAAACCACCACCCATCATTCTCGCTCCTAAAACATGTTTATTAGCTTTTGCTTGTTCTACTAAAAAATCAAGTTCTTCACAACTAACTTTATATTGTTTACTTAAGCCAATATGTGAAGCATAAATTAATTCACCTAAGGTTTTTAAGTCTCCTGCTTCCATAGCTTTAGAGGCTTGGATAGCACGATTGTTTTCCTGGATAACATATAAGGCTTTTTGATAGTTTTCTGGGGTAACTTTATCTCTTATAGATTCTAAATCATATTCCGTAGCATCTCTTAATGCTTTAACTTTTAACATGTTTGATATAGATTCACAAACCGAGCGTCTGTCATTATAGGCACTATCAGATAAACTATGTTTAACATTGGTGTTTATCAAAATGAGTTCATGGTCTTTAAAGTTGATTTCATAGGGCTTTGATTGTACTGTCCTACAATCAAGCAATAAGGCATGATTCTCAATACCAAACATACTGGCGTATTGGTCCATAATACCACATTTTACACCTACATAATTATGTTCTGCCTTTTGGGAAATTAATATCATCTCTTCTTTTGTTAATCCTAAATCGAAGAGTTCATTGAGCCCAAAAACCACACTATTTTCAAGTGCTGCCGAAGAAGACATGCCTGCACCTCCCGGTATATCGCCACCAAAAGCAATATTAAAATTTCCAATAGTTTTACTTCTATTTTGAAGTTCAGCAACCACGCCAAATACATAATTCTCCCAATAACCTTCTGCAGCAGGTTTTAGATCATGCAAAGAAAACTTTACAATTTCTTCTTTATCAACTGCAAAAGCTCTGGAGGCATTTGAATCACTCTTTCCTATAGCAGCCACAATCCCTTTATTTACTGCGGCTGGAAACACAAATCCGTCATTATAATCTGTATGTTCTCCTATAATGTTAATTCTACCAGGGGAAAATATCATTAAAGGTTCTATTTTAAAAGTTTCGAGAAAACTAGTTTTTATCTTATTAATTAGAGCGGTATTCATGGCTTTTATTTAATTATTATCTATTTTGAGATTCCAACCTATTCTATAAGTTTCATTAGGTTGTAATGTTTTTAATCCAATACCATTATTAAAACTGTCTGAAACTCCTGTTGTGGGTTCTATGGCTATGGTATTTTTATGAAGTGGTGTGTAAATTTGTAGAAAACTGTCTTCTTCAGTAGAAGTTAATTTTAAAATATATTCTGGCGTAAGAAATGCTACCTCATTAGAATTTAAAACATAACAATCATCAAATGTTTGCTCTTTAATTTCTATACTTCCAATAGGTTCAATATAAGAGATTTCTTTTGTAATGTTTCGTTCATCCAGGACTGTTTTTTTATTACAATCAAATATAAGTGAGCTCTTAGACAGGTCACTACTTAAAAAATAAGGATGCCAGCCTAATGTAAAAGGAAAAGTTTTAGAATCGGTATTCGTGATTTCAATATTTAATTCAATCATATTGGGGGTTAAAATATACTCTAACTGAATTGTATAGGTATACGGAAATCCTTGAGATTCATTTTCTTCTCGATAAAGCAGTGTTACTGACGCAAATTCATCACTTGTTTCCTGATTTGATACCACAAAAGTTTTGTTGTAAACCAATCCATGAAGCGCATTATTTTCTTCCTTTTGATTGATGTCAAAATGATAGGTCTTTGCTTTAAACCGGTATGTACCATCTTTTACTCTATTAGCAAATGGAAATAAAATTGAAGAAGCATAGGTTTTATCATAGGTCAATGGGCACAAATCTTTTATCAACTCATGCGAGTTTAAAAACAATTCTTGCAGGCTTGCGCCCTGATTTAAATATATTTTTGCTCGTGAGATTTTAAACGAATCTTCAATTAATAGATAATTTTGATTGTTTTTTGAATTTTTAATATGATTTATCTTATACAATACTTTTATGTTGTAAGGTTATTTATCTACAAATTTCTATAATTAAAATAATATCCCTGAGGTTATATTGTTCAAATAGTACTTTAAATAAATCAATTATTAAACATTGTTTAAATGTATTAAAATTTCCTGCTTAATGCATATGATAATTTGTAATAGTATTAATAATAATCATTTTTTAAAAATGGATAAGTTCCAAGAGTCCTTCCATTCCAAAAAGGGCAGATTATTTTTAAATTTTATAGGTAACCATACATAACTACCATCAATTGGATTCTCTGGACGCCAGCGATCTGCCGCAAAAATAAAGGCATCCTTCTTACCATAAACAGGAATAACAAAAGTGCTTTGCGACCAAAATGTATTATTTTTTTCTTCCCTATCACCTCTACAAGGGTTACCCACAAACTCCCATTCTCCCATTATACTTTTTGAAACAGCTAGTCTTGCTGGATTTGGTTTCCAACCTGTAAGATCTGAAGTAAACATGAAATAATGATTCCCTTTTTTAAATATTGCAGGGGCTTCGTTTCGACCTCCTGGAAAAATTCTAATAAACTCTTTAGTCAGAGATAAATAATCATCTGATAATTTCGAAATTAATAAGGTTTGGTTTTCTTCTGAAGCCGTAATATGATAAGCTGTGTCATCTTCATCAACAAATATGGTCATATCTCTAGACATTTGTCCCATTTCATAATCTCGCTTAAAATAGGCTCCGCCTATTATTTTTTGTTTGTTTTTTTCATCCTTTACATTATCAACTAACTCTGCATTCTCTAGTTGTTCCGTTGAAAAGTTAGTAGGCAAACTATTTGGATGCAACCTAAAACTGGTGATATACTTAAATGGCCCTGTAACATAATCTGAGACAGCAATCCCGGCTAAAGCGGATTGATAACTCTGACCTTTTAATTCATGATGAAACCACATGACAAATTTCTTGTTTTTTTTATTATAAACAACCTTAGGGCGTTCGAGAGTACAGCCCTTTTGAAACATGCTTATAGTATCTTCATGCATTTTTAAAACAATGCCCTCGTCCTTCCAATTATATAAATCCTTCGAACTGTAAGCGTGAATACCAACCATAGCTCTATTTCCAAGTTCTCCGGATATTTTGTGTTCTCCAAACCAATAATAAGTCTCATTATAATATAAAAAGCCACCACCATGAGCATTGATATGTACGCCATTATTATCTGGCCATATTTCACCAGGTTTAAACGTTTTTAATCTTGGTTGCGCAAATGTGCTGCATGTAACAAATAGAAATAGTATTTTTATGAATTGTTTCAATTAATGTTTTGTAATTATTTAATTGGACTAATTGTATAACAATATTTTAAATTTTCAGGTTTAATTCTGTAAGTTTCATGAGCCCATGCCTTTGGATCCCAGCTATTATCTCCGCCAACACCTGTTTGACCATAATCAATATTAATATTAATAAAATCACGGTTTATAATATCCGTTGTATGGCGTTGTTTTTTTGAATCACCTGCGTCAAAATCATAATTATACTGATGGTGAGCACTAAAACTAAACAAAGGCCAACCTTCTATTTTGATACCTTTTCCTTCAGTGTTTATAAATGTCATCCAGCGCACTTCGGTTCTATATCCATTTTCTTGAGGTCTGATATATGGGAAATATAAATCTGACACACTTGACTCATAAAGCCCTACTAATGCAGACGTTTTACGGTCGTTATAATTCTCGTGTGGCCCTCTACCAAACCAGTTAACCGTTTGATAATCATTCTTTATAATCATGTTATTACCAAATCGTGGTAAATGTGGCAAGCCACTTTTAATATTCTTTAATTGATTGGTGACTTCAATATTTCCAAAAGAATTTATACTATAAATCACAGAGATTTGACCTTCAACTGAAGGTAAATCAAAAGTGCTGTGTATTTCAAATTCATTTGGTAATGTTGTGCTGGAATTAATGGTTTTGGACCCATGAACTATTTCAAAAGTATTTAAAACTTGGTTTAATGATGCTAGTTTCCATTTGGCTAATTTTTTTGGAGACCCCGCACCAAAATCATTATCGGTCGCCGCTCTCCAGAAATTTGGTACAATCCCATTTACCAAAATGTTGCCTTCTCCATAATCTAAAGAAGATAACACCCCTTTTTTTGTATCAAATTTTAGTTCGAATTTATCATTTGAAGCCACTATCATGGAATCTTGAAAAACAATTGAAATTTCACCTACTTCATCTGAATCTGTAATTCCTAATGCCTTTTCATTTAGTTTAAATTGTTCGAAAGCCACTACATGATTTTGTGGTACCAAATCAGTGTCATTTTTAGTGAGTGCATAAATATTCAAATGGTATTCAGAACTTTTATTGTTACGTTCTGGCAATTCAAGCTTAACAACACGAGAACCGTAAGAAGGAATGTCCAAGCTGTCTAAATCACCTGATGCCATTTCACCGCCATTTTCAAGTAATATCCATTTAAAATTAAATGCACCCAAATTTGTAAAATCGAATATGTTCTTAATTTCAATCTCACCATTTTTTAAATTATTTGGGATAAATTTAATATTTTGATAGACTTTTTTTACTTCTTCTAAAGCTGGATGAGATGTTCTATCTGGGTTTACAATCCCGTTTAAACAGAAGTTTTTATCATTTTGTAAATTAAAACCACCTAAATCACCACCATAAGCCCAAAAAGTTTTACCATCTTCAGTCTTGGTTAAAATACCTTGGTCTACCCAATCCCAAATAAAGCCTCCTTGCATGACATCATGTGCTTCAATGACGTTCCAGTAATCCTGAAAATTTCCAGTACTATTACCCATAGCATGTGCATATTCACATTGTATCAGCGGGCGCGTATCTTTTTGCTTTGCATATTCAATCATTTTTTCAAGAGTCCAATACATTGGTGCTTGAATATCTGTGTTTTCGGCAGCAGTGGCACCTTCATATTGTGTTGGTCTTGTAGGATCTTGTTGCTTCAGCCAATTGTAAGTTTCAATAAAATTTTCTCCGTTACCAGCCTCATTTCCTAATGACCATGTGACAATACTTGGATAATTTTTATCACGTTCAAACATTCGAATAGTTCTATCTAAATGTGCATTCTTCCATTCAGGTAAATAAGCAGGATGAATCGTTTTTTTTTCAGGGTTCTTTTCTAAATCCTGATTGGTTGCACCCATACCATGGGTTTCAATATTAGCTTCATCAATTACATAAAAACCATATTGATCTGTCAATCTGTAAAAATGTGGGTTTTTTGGATAATGACTACATCTAATGGCATTAATATTATTTTGCTTCATGATTTCTAAATCTTTTCTGGTTAAAGATTCAGAAACAACATGCCCATCGGTATCACTATGATCATGTAAATTGACTCCTTTTATAAGAACAGGTTTTCCATTAACTAAAAACTGACTATTTTCTATTTTTATATTTCTAAATCCAACTTTTACTGCTGTAGATTCTCCGTTTGCTGAAATTAGTAAGGTATAAAGGTTTGGATGTTCAGCATTCCAGGATTTTACGTTTGGAATAATTTTATTGAAATCAACTATATTTCTACCTGTTTTTAATGCAACCATTCTACTTTCAGAATAGATTTCAGACATACCATCGAACAGGATTAATTCAATTGCTTTTTCAACGTTTGAATCTGAATTGTTATCTATTTTAAATTGAGCATTAAAAATGCCATCTTTATAATTATTCTCCAAATCGGTGATAACTCTAAAATCTCGTAAGGTTATTTTATTAGAAGCGTACATATAAACATCTCGCTCAATTCCGGATAAACGCCAAAAATCCTGATCTTCCATATAACTGGCATCAGACCAACGCATGACTTGAACTGATATGGAATTCTTGCCAAGTTTAACCACATTTGTTATGTTGAATTCAGCGGCTGTTTTACTGCCTTCATTATAACCCACAAACTCTTCATTGACCCAAACATACATGGCACCACTAACACCAGCAAAATGAAGATAAATATCTTTATCATGCCATTCTTTCGGGATAACAAAATCGCGCTTATAACTTCCATTATTGTTAATATTATGAGGAATATGAGGCGGATTCGCTGGGAACATGTATTTAATATTCGTATAAACTGGAATACCAAAACCTTTCATTTCCCAATTGGAAGGCACGGCAATAGTGTCCCAGCCCCTTAAGTCAAAATCATTTTTATAAAAATCGATTGGTCTTGCCTGAACGCTATCCGCATAATAAAAATGCCAGGTTCCATTTAAAGATTTATATAAAGGTGAATTTTCCCAACTTTGATTTTTTAAGGCAGACATATCATCAGTATATCTGTAAAAAGAAGCTGTTGGCTCTTCTCTGTTTATTTGAAATATTTCAGGATTTTCCCACTCCGGATTTTCCCATTTTTCTGACATATAAATGGGCCTTTCATCAGTTTGTCCTTTGCATGAAAAAACGCTTACGACGGTTAGTAAAACTATTAGCTTATTAATTCTCATAATGAATATTTTTCAAATATTAATTTATATAATTATTTACTCGCAACCAGGCCTCACAATGTTTTGTCCAATTTTGACTGGTTCCTGTGTTTCCTAATCCAAAACCATGCTTTCCATCTTGGTAAATATGAAGCTCTGCTGAAATTTTACTGTTTTTTAATGCTAAATAATAGGCAAGAGTATTTTCAACAGGCACGCCATTATCATTTGTAGCATGCACCAAAAAGGCACATGGGGTTAATGAATCTACCTGTTTTTCATTTGAAAACTTATCAACTAGCTCACTAGAAGGATTAATGCCTAAAAGTCTGTTTCTTGAGCCTTTATGAGCTATTTTTTCATCCATTGAAATAACAGGGTACACTAAAATAGAAAAATTGGGTTTTGCAGAAGTACTATCTATTGGCCTATATACTAGATCATCATAATGGGTTGATGAGGTAGAAGCAAGATGACCACCTGCAGAAAACCCAATAACACCAATCTTATTCGTATTTAAATGCCATTTTTCTGCCTGTCGTCTTATATATCTAATAGATTCTTGAGCATCTTGTAATGGTCCAATAGACTTATCTTGCATAATACTATCATTTGGTAATCTGTATTTTAAAACAAATGCGGTGATACCAAGGGTATTTAACCATTCCGCAACCTTATAGCCTTCTTTATTTATTGCTAAATAGGCATAACCACCCCCAGGACAAATAACCATGGAAGTTCCGTTTGGTTTTTCTGGTATAAAAACGGTGAGCGTTGGATTTTTTACATGGCTTACTCTATCTAATTTTGTATCTGTAATTTCATTATAATTTGTGTTTTCAAGAGCATTTGGAACTCCCGATGGCCATAATTCTATTTCTTGGCTTTGAGCCAATGAAAAACTTGTAAAAACTATTGATAAGATTAGTAAACTAATGTTTTTTTTCATGTTCTAAAATTTAAAAAACTACTCAGTTTTAATACTAATTATTTTAGATTTTAAACCTTCTGATGATGCTTCAATTAACACCTCACCAGGCACCCCCTTTTTACTTTTAATTACCAATAAGCATAAACCATTAAATACTTTTCTATAGTTTGCCTGAAAAGGTTCTGTGGAAGCTGCATTGCCATTACCTACCGCGGCTATTGTTGCGGGACCAGTAATTTTAAATTCAATTTTATTATCTGATAATGGACAGAAAATAGAGTTTTCATCTTCAATTTTAACCGTGATAAAAGATACGTCTTTACCATCTGCATTGATAACCTCCCTATCAGCCATTAGGCTAATTTTATTAGGCTCTTTAGAAGTTTTTATTACACTACGTTTAACTTCTTTACCTTCTTTGTAAGCAACTATTTCAATAACTCCTGGTTCATAAGACACATCCCATCTTAGTCGATAAGGTGAATCAAAATACTTGGGTCTTTTTCCCCAAGCCCCAAACGATACCGGAATTCTTGTTTTATCTACACCCATTGCTTTTCTTCCTTGTGATTTTCCGTTTACAAAAAGTTCGGCTTCATCACAATTGGTATAGCAATAAACGGGAATATTTTTAATGCCTGTGTTTTCCCAATTCCAATGCGGCAATATATGAACCATTGGTTCGGTTGTCCATTGACTTTGATATAGATAAAAACGGTCTTTTGGAAACCCTGCCAAATCAACGGCACCAAAGTAAGAACTTCTGGATGGCCAGTCGGTATCCCAATTACCATGGGTTAAATTATCTTTTCCACCGTAAGGGGTTGGCTCTCCCAAATAATCAAAACCAGTCCAAATAAACTCACCAATGATATTAGTTAAAGAATCTTGAAAATGAAATTCAACATCTGGAGGATAAGCCCAATTTGGGGCATTAAAATCATAACTATTTACTTGAAGCGATTCATCCTTATCATATTCTTTTAATGGCAGATGATACACGCCTCTTGAGGACACAGTTGAAGCCGTTTCCGAACCATAAACAATCCAATCCTTATGTTTTGCCATAGTTTCTGCATATTGCGTTGGTTTATAGTTGGCACCAACCAAATCAACCTCATCTGCCAGTCCATTTTCAATGGCATGTGATAGGTTATTAAAACCTGCTGTTGTTGGTCTGCTAGAATCTTCGTCATGGCAAATCTCTACTAATTTCTTGGCTATTTTATAACCATCCTTTTCCTTTTGCTCTCTTACTTCATTACCAATACTCCACATAAAAACAGACGGATGATTTCTATCGCGTTTTATCATATCTCGCAAATCTTCTTCATACCAATCTTTCCAATATTTATGATAATCATTTTCTGTTTTTCCTAATTCCCAGCAATCAAAAGCTTCAGCTTGAACCAAAATTCCCATTTTATCGCAAAGTTCTAATTGTTCGGGAGACGTTGGATTATGAGACGTTCGTATAGCATTAACACCCATTGCTTTCATGATTTCAAGTTGACGCTCGGTGGCTCTGTAATTTACAGCAGCACCTAAAGGGCCTAAATCATTGTGTAAACAAACGCCTTTTATTTTTTCTTGTCTACCATTTAAAAAGAAACCTTCTCTGGTGAATTCTACGGTTCTTATCCCAAAATGAGTAGCATAATCATCAATAGCTACCTCGTTTTTATAAAGTATCGATATCGCGTTATATAAATATGGGGTTTTAAAATCCCATAGTTTGGGGTTATTAATAGTTGCCTTTTGAACGACATTAACTTCATTATTTATAAACTCAACATTTGATAAACTTGATGCGACTTCCAAACAATCTGCATCATAAATGGTCGTTTTAATTTGATAATTACCAACCAGATTTTGCTTATTTGAAATCTTTGTTTCAATTGAGACTTCGGCATTTTCTTCAGTTACTTTTGGAGTTAAAATATAGGTACCCCAATGTTTAACATGAACAGGGTTTTTAATTTCTAACCACACATTTCTAAAAATACCAGCACCTGGATACCATCTTGCAGATAATATTTCAGGATTGACTTTTATAGCGATGGTATTGTCTTTTCCAAAATTGATATAAGGTGTAATGTCTATTTCAAAACCTATGTAACCATAAGGTCTGTGATATACTATTTTATCATTAATGTAAATAGTTGAATTATTCATCACGCCATCAAACTCAAGGGTAATGAAACTGCCTTTTTTAGATTTATCAATTACAAAATGTTTACGATACCAAGCTTTATCAAAAATGGGGAGTCCGCCAGTTCTAAGATTATACTCAGGTTTAAAAGGACCTTCAATAGCCCAATCATGTGGTAATGATAACTGTCGCCAATTAGAATCTATGAAATCTTTTTTTGCAGCCAGTGAATCCTCTGTTTTTTGAAACAACCAATGATCATTAAAAGAAGTACGCTCTCTTTCCTGCATTTCTGTTGAAGTGCAGGAAATTAATGATATAAGTATTAAAACACCGTATAATTTATTTATCATTATAAATTAATCTTTTGTTAGTTTGCTTCCCCACCAATTGTCGTTCGGCTGAAATTCTTTTAATAACATTATTCTTCTTTCATCTTCAAGTTTTGGCCATAGTTTTTCAACGATTTGCTTATCATAGTCTGCTCTTTTATTAGCGTCAAATTCGGTGTCCGTCTCCGGAAATTTAGCGTCAACACCTTCCAGCCATTTCTTGAGATTATTAAATAAAATCGAAGTTTTATCTGGATGAGAATCAGCAATATTATGTTGTTCGTAAGGATCAGATTTCAAGTTATAAAGTTCATTAATATCATCTTCATAATAGTGAATAAGTTTCCAGTCACCCTTCCTAATGATTGAAGATGGGTCACCACCCTGATTTCCATAATGAGGATAGTGCCAATACAATGGTCTCTCAGTTAACCCTGCGTTATCATTAATTAATGGTTTTAAACTCACGCCATCTTGATGTTGATTTGGGATTAAGTTGATGTTGGCATAATCTAACAGTGTAGGATAAAAATCGGCGCCAGTAACTGGGTAATCAATAGTTTTTACTTTTGAGTTATTCCATGGTAAATAGATAAAATAGGGCTCTCTAATACCACCTTCCCATTGATAACCTTTACCACCTTTGTATGGCAGATTTGAGGTGGAGAATGAATCACCTGAGGCAACACCGCCGTTATCTGAAGTAAAAACAACAATGGTGTTTTTATCCAGACCTGATTCCTTAAGTGCTTTTAATACAACCCCAACGGCATCATCCATAGTTTCTACCAAACCAGCATATACAGGATTATCCTGAACTTGTCGAATCGGTAATTTGCGTTCCATAATAAATCCATAGTCTTTGATACCTTGAAGTTCCGCTTTCTTTCTATACTTTTCCCACTTATTTTCTGAAGTTTGAATGGGTCCATGTACCGCATAAAAGGACAAAAACGCAAAAAATGGGGTTGTTTTATTTTGTTGAATGAAATTGGCCGTTTCATTTGCTAAACGCATAGATAGATTTTCTCCGGCTTCGTGATCTTCTAACTTAGGATTTTTAAAAGGTGAAAAATAACCTCCTACGGGTCCTCCTTTGTCCCAGCCACCAATGTTAATATCAAAACCATGATCTTCTGGATATGAACCCTCTTGTCCTAAATGCCATTTGCCTGCAAAAAAGGTTTTATAGCCATTTGCTTTAAAAGCTTCAGCCATCGTGATGTCTTGTTTTGGTAAATTTTGAATATAATCTGCAGGTAGCATTTTATCGTACCTATTCATTTTTCTCCAATCCGTTCCTGAGTTTTCTCCAATCCAATCTGTTATGCCATGACGCGCAGTAAATTTCCCTGTCATAATACTTGCACGTGAAGGACTGCAAACTCTGCTGCACGCATATCCTTGAGTAAAAACGACACTTTCAGTTGCCAATCGATCTATATTGGGTGTTTCATAAAAGGGACTACCCGTAACACTTAAATCATTAATACCTAAATCATCGACTAATATAAATACGATATTGGGTTTAACTGGAATTTCAGAACTGTTTGTTTTAGTTTTAAATTCACATGAGACTATCATTAAGGATAGAATAAATAAGATGAGTTTTAATTTCATTTTTTTTTAAAATTTAAAATCTTTTGATTCGGTTCTGGCGGTTTCTAATAATTCTGTGAGTTCCTTTACTTTTTTTGGAATTTCATCAGCAAGATTTTTAGATTCACTAGCGTCTTTACTCAAATCAAATAACAAATAATCACCACCTTTATTAACTTTATTTTTAACCAATTTCCAGTAATCCTTTCTTATAGCCTGACGACCCCCTAATTCATGAAATTCCCAATAAAGGTATTCATGCTTTTTTTGTTTGCCTAGGTCTAACAAGGTGGGCAGAAAAGAAATGCCATCAGAACTCCTAATGGGATCAACTTTTAAAAGTTCTGCAAGAGTTGGCATAACATCCCAAAAGGCAGACATATGATCGGTAATCCTATTGGGCTTGATTTTTCCTTCCCATTTTACAATCATGGGAACTCTAATACCTCCTTCAAACAAATCACGTTTAATACCTCTGTAAATTCCATTGCTATCAAAATAATCAGGATCTGCCCCGCCTTCTTTAGAAGGGCCATTATCTGAAGTAAAAATAAAAATGGTGTTATTTTCTAAACCAAGATCCTTAACCTTTTTCATAATTTCGCCTACCTGATGATCTAACAAAGTAATCATAGCCGCATAAGCCGCATGGGGGTTTTGCTGTGAACCGTATCCCCCTTTTTTATAGTCTTCACCCTCATCTATACCTTTAAAAGGTTTTTCAGGATTAAACTTTCCCACAAAAAGATCCATATAATCTTTGGGGGCAAAGAGTTCAGCATGTGGAATGATACTTGGATAATACAGAAAAAATGGTTCGTCTTTATGATTAGTTATAAATGAAAGCGCTTTTTCGTGTATTAAATTAGGAGCATATTGTCTCTTTTCTAAGCCTTCATTCTCGTTAAGAGTAAAAATTTTATCATTATTCCAAAGATAGTATGGGTAGTAATGATGGGCTAATTTTTGATCGTGATACCCAAAAAATTCATCAAATCCCTGATTAAGCGGATCTCCCTCAGAGCCCGAATTGCCTAACCCCCATTTTCCAAAGGCTCCGGTAACATAACCATTATCTTTTAACAACTCCGCAATAGTATAGCTTTCTCTTGGAAGTGGTAATTGTCCCATTTCTGATTGTTTATTTCCTCGAATAGGCGTATGTCCTGTGTCTTGTCCAGTTAAAAGTGAAGAACGAGAAGGAGCGCAAACAGTGGAACCTGCATAATGCTGAGTAAACATTAAACCCTCTTGAGCTAATTTATCAATGTTAGGTGTTTGAAAATGGGATTGTCCATAGCAACTTAAATCGGCATAGCCTAGATCATCGGCAAGAATATAGATGATATTTGGTTTACTATTATTACTTATAGCTGCTTTTTTTTCAATGCATGATGTATTTAAAATCATTAAAATAAACCAAAGGAAAAAAATTTTATTTCTCATTGTTAAAAACTATCACAAGTTGCATAAACCAATTTTCATCAAAAAAGGACATTGTTTTACTTACTAAATACCTGATTTAAATATTTTTATTTTTTGTAGCATGGAATCTCACTAAAGCGTAAATCTTTATTTTAGTTCTAATTTTTGAATATTTGAATAATTTTGACCTCTAATTGCTTCAAAAGCAGTTATCATTTCTTGAAGTTTTTCTGGATTTGATTGTGCTAGATTATTTTGTTGTTCTATATCATTTTTTAAATTATACAACTGAAACTCTTTTGAATTTCCAACTTCAATATTCACCTCTGTATTAATTGGGCCCCCTCTGTATGGTGGAATTAAAGCCCAGTCTCCCTTTCTAAAAGCAGTTCTTGAGGTTGCCTCTAATATTAAATGATCCCTACCTTGATTACTCTTACCTAAAAATACATTTAACAAATTTTGGCTATCTGGTCCATTCATATCACTACCTACTAATGCAGATAGGGAACGAAATAAATCTATCTGAGATACCATTGCATCTGATGTTCCTGGAGATATTTTGCCTTTCCAATAGGTTATAAATGGCACTCTTGTCCCTGCTTCAAATAAACTGTATTTACCGCCACGTAGTTTACCAGCGGGTGTATGTTTTCCAAGTTTTTCAACGGCCTCATCATAATAACCATCATTTAATACAGGCCCATTATCACTTGAAAGAATGATCAATGTGTTTTCTAAGAGCCCCTCTTCCTCTAAAGTTTTTAGAAACTCCCCAATGCACCAGTCTGCTTCTGCAATAACATCGCCTCTTGGTCCCATGCTAGTCGCTCCAACAAAACGGGGATTGGGAGTACGAGGGACATGTGGTTGCTGAAGGGCATAATACAAAAAGAACGGGTTATTTTTTTCTCGTTTGATATAGTCTTGTGCTTCTTCTAAAAAAGTATTAGCCATGTCTTCATCTTTCCATTTCGCAGATTCACCACCTTTCATAAACCCAATTCTTGGAATACCATTTACAATACTATTATTGTGACCATGATGCCATTTCATTTTTAATAACTCCGGATTACTTATTGCTGTTGGCTGCCCTTCAAAATTGTTATCATAGTCAACCTCAATAGGATCATTTTTATCTAAATTTTCTACATAACCATTTTTGATATAAACGGTTGGAACTCTATCTTGAGTAGCAGCCATAATAAAACTATAATCAAACCCAACTTCATTTGGTCCTGGGCCAATACGTTCATTCCAATTGACTTGTCCATCTCCTAGGCCTAAATGCCATTTCCCGACTATTCCAGTATGGTATCCTTTTAATTTCAACATTTTTGGGATAGTTACCTGAGCAGTATCTATAAGAAGTGGTGCGGTTCCGGGTAATATTTTAGCGTTTTTATTGCGCCAAGGATAGGTTCCAGTTAGCAAGGCATACCTACTTGGGGAACAAGTGGCTGAGGAGGCATAACCATTTGTAAACATAACACCTCCAATAGCTAACATATCCATATTTGGCGTGTTTATTTCTGTAGCTCCGTAAGCACTTAAATCTCCGTAACCTAAATCATCAGCATAAATAAAAATTATATTGGGAGTATTATTTTCTTTTACATCTTGTGGTTTTTCTGCTACGTCATTTTTGCAAGAATTAGAAATGATTATTAAAGCATAGATTATTACTTTCAGATTTTTCATTTATTAAAAATTTTAGTTTTGATTTTGTTTTTTAAATCGATTTGGATGCTTTTCACCATATTCTTTATCATATCCTAAACCTAAAAAAACAGGTGTAATCATTTGTGAATTCCATTTCTCATACTGATTCTTTAATTCATTCAAAGACTCTGTGTTATTTTGAATTAAAGTATCATCTTCACCTATATTTTCATTAAGATTGAATAATTTTACACCATGCTTTAATCCAATAATCTTGTCTCCTGAGCTATTTCTAATGGCGTAATTTTCCTGATCAAATTTTCTCCAAAACAATAATTCATGAGGTTTTTCATTATTATCGCCAGTTAGGTAAGGAATCAAATTAACGCCATCTAATTTGTTTTTTGTTTGAATAATTTTTTGAGTTTGGACAATAACAGTTGAAAAAATATCTAATGAAATAATAGGAGAATCAAAAACAAGGCCTCCAGAAATTTTTTTTGGCCATTTCATAGCGAATGGTATGCGTATACCCCCTTCAAAAACATCTCCTTTTCCTCCTCTTAACAAGCCGTTGTCTGAACCATTTGTTTTTTCAGGGCCACCATTATCGGACAAAAAGAAAACAATAGTATTTTCGCTTAGATTTAACGCCTCAAGTTTATCCAATATTATACCTACACCATCATCTACAGCACTCACCATGGCCGCATAAGTTTTACGTTTTGGGTCTTGAATGTTATCAAAACGATTTAAATATTTCTCTGTAGCTTGTAGAGGGGCATGTGGGGCATTATAGGCCAAATACATGAAAAACGGTTGGTTCTTATATTTTTCAATATAATTCACTGCTTCTCGAGATAAAGCATCTGTTAAATACGCCTCTTCTTCAACCCGTATGTTATTTCTTAATAATTTTGTTCTGTATGGATCAAATTGGGCTTTAACTTCATATTCATTCTGCAGCGTCCAATTCTCAGGAAAATACTCATGACCTCCGCTTAGAAACCCAAAAAAATCATCAAATCCTCTATTTAATGGTCGCAAAGATTCATGTGCTCCTAAATGCCATTTTCCTAAAACTACTGATTTATAATTTGCCTTTTTTAATGCTTCAGCCAAAGTCTCTTCCGTTAATGGCAATCCCATATTGGGATCATTTGGGGCGAATAATGGATTTCTACTAAAACCAAATCGGTCTTGATATCGTCCCGTTATTAATCCTGCCCTACTTGGCCCACAAACGGCATAACTCACATAAGCATTTGTGAATTTAACTCCTTGTGAAGCTATTTTATCAATATTAGGCGTTGGAATATCAAGACATCCATTGAATCCTACATCAGCATATCCCATATCATCAGTGAGTATGATAATAATATTTGGTGATGATTGTGAGTTACTAGAAATATTTTGGGCTGCACCAAAAAGCATGCCTAAAGCAAACAAAAGAGATAACAACATTTTCTTTTTCATATATGCATTTTAGAATTCAAACTTAAAAATAGTATTGAATAAATTTAAGCTAATAGCATTGTAAATATATTAACCTAATAAATAAAATGTGGGTATAATAAGTTCAATTTAAGGGAACAATAAGGTCAAGGACAATTATTAAATAATTAAAAAAAAGACAAATAGAAGTGATACCAGTTATTAATTAGATATTTATAATTGTTGAAATTTTATTTTTTATAATAATCAGCAAAAATATCTTGCTAAATTTACTTCAATAATTGGCGGTTAATTTTATAATTTAGGGTCAATTAAGCTGAAATTACATGTAAAGTTACTTATGTAGTGCGAAAAAAACATGAAAAGAGTATTAATAATTATCACATTCCTTCTCCGTATAAGCGTTTTTGCTCAAGAAAACGATATTAACTATGTGGTTGATTTCATCACTACAAAACAGGGGTTGTCTCATAATTATGCATCGAGTATTGTAAGTGATGATTTAAACATGAAGTGGATAGGAACTGAAAATGGTATTACAAAATTTAATGGATATGATTTTGAGTATATCAAGCCTAGTGCTGAATATGAGGAATTATTAAATGAAAACATTGAGGTGCTTTTTATGGATGAAGAATCAAATATATGGATAGGCACAAAAAGTGGAGGTGTATCTTACTTAGATATTAAAAGTAATCAAGTAAATAGCTTTAATAATTTAATAGACCTAGCCAAAGAAGGGGATTTAAGAATCACAGCCCTTTCACAAGACCTTAATGGTAACATATGGATTGGCACCTGGAAAGATGGTGTTTTTGTGATTGATTTTAAAAACAATAAGCTCATAAAACATTACAATTCTAACCAAATAATTTATAGTATTATCAAAGATTTTAAAGGTAATATGTGGTTTGGCAGTGGTAACAAATTAAACTTTTATAACCCTGTAAACGACAAAATAAAAACATACACAATAAAAGGACAATTAACAGATATACTTTCTGATCCAAGCCGAAACAAAATTTGGTTAGCATCATCTGCTCAAAATAGCATGCTATATAGCTATAATTATTATACAGAGTCAATTGATGAATTAGAAACGGCCGTAGTTAGCGACTTTGCAAAAAAACTTTCTCTTGATGAATATAATAGAATTTGGATTGGCACCTGGGGTAAAGGTGTTTATAGAAGTAATGAAAATCTTTCAAAGTTCAGTAAAATCAACTTAATTTCTAATAATACTGATAAAACAAGCGGGAATTATAATACCGTTTTAAGCATCCATCATGATAAAAATAATGTGACTTGGCTTGCGACAGCTAATGGAGGTGTCGTAAAATTATTAGAAGGTAATGGGTTTAAAAACGCGAATACTTTAATTACTAACAATGACTTAAAGGGATATATTAATTGTACTAGTATATATAAAAATGAGGAAAACATATACATAGGCACTTTATTTAAGGGGCTTTATTTTGGAAAGGATTTTTCTTCTTTAACACAAATAAAAGAAATAGGAAACGTAAAAATTAATGTGCTCTACGAAAACAATCAAAAACTATTTATAGGCACTCAATTTGCCTTCTATATTTATGACCTTAATTTAAAACAAATCGTTTTCTCTACTAAATTGTTAAATAAAGTTACTGCTTTCCTTGTTGATAATAATGATTTATTCATTGGTACACAGCAGCAAGGCCTTGCGATAGTTGATTTAAATACTATTAATAATCCAGATTCTTTTAAAATATATTCTGAAGATTTGAAAGATGACAAAAAAATAGAAAGCAACCGGATTACTGGTATAAAAAAAGATCAAAATAACAACATATGGATTAGCACTTACAATGGGTTACATTTATTTGATAAAAACAAACAATTATTTGTTCATCAATCCAATTTTTTAGAACAAAAATTACCAAGTGTCATAATTAATGCAATAGCCATCATAAAAAATAATATTTGGTTGGCTACACCAAGTGGATTGATAAAAGTTAATTATAGTAACAACAAATTAATTATAGAAGATACTGTTTCTAAAAATGATGGTCTTAACAGTGATTTTATATGTTCTGTTACCTTAGATGACAAAGATAATTTATGGTTAACTACACATACTGAAATTGTTAAATATAGTATGGCTGATAAATCTATCATCAATTATGGCGACATTAATGGTGTTAGATCAACCTCATTTAACAATAGAAGTTTTTATAATTATAACAATGAGCTTATTTATTTTGGCGGAATTGATGATATCACTTTTTTCAATCCTTCAAACATTAAGGATTTTAATGTGGTTCCAGAAATTATTTTTACCTCACTTAGAGTTAACAATGAGTTAATTGAATATAAACCTGGCAATAATATTTTAGATAAAAACTTCAACTATGCTGATAAAATAAAACTAACTCACAAAGACAATTTCTTTTCAACAAGATTTATTGCCAATGATTACTTGGGTAAGTTAAATATAAAATACCGGTATTCATTAGATGGTTATCAGGACCAATGGATAGATTTACAAAACAGAAATGAAATAAACTTTGCAGGTCTTTCCCCGGGCAATTATGTGCTGAAAGTTGAGGCCTCTAGAGATAATCAAAATTGGAGCAATCCTAAATCAATAAACATTATATTGTTAGGTTCACCATGGAAAAGCAGTTTAGCACTGTTTATTTATTCGCTTATTATACTAGCTATCATCATTTACCTTGTTAGGTCAAATAATTATAAATTAAAATTAAAAAACAGTCTTGAAATTGCTAGAATAGACAAAGAAAAGGAAATAGAATTAACCGAAGCCAAATTAAACTTTTTTACCAATATTTCTCATGAATTTAGAACGCCTCTTACTTTAATTATTGGCCCATTAAAAGAGCTTTTAGAGAGCGACAATTTAACCCCAAAAGCTCATAAAAACCTAAATTATATAGACCGAAATACCAATAGACTTCTCAATTTAATCAATCAATTATTAGATTTTAGAAAAGCGGACCATGGCCTTTTAAGACTCAATGTTTCTCAAGGCAACTTTGTAAGATTTTCTGAAGAAGTTCATTTGTATTTTAAAGAAGCTGCCAAAGCAAAAAATATAAAATATAAATTCAAACCTGCCAAAGAAGAAATTGTTTTTCCATTTGACAGAAACAAAATGGAAATTGTTTTATGCAATTTATTGTCAAATGCTATTAAATATACTCATCAAGATGGTAAAATTGTGATGCAAATTGATAGTGATGACACCTCCTGCATTATTTCCATAAAAGATTCAGGCATTGGAATGAATTCATCAGACCTGGACAAAATATTTGACCGGTTTTTTCAAATAAAATCTGCCAATACCGCAAGAATGATTGGTAGTGGTATAGGTTTGTCTTTTTCAAAAAAAATTATTGAATTGCATTATGGAAATATCGCTGTAAAAAGTGAACTTAATGTAGGAACTGAGTTTGTAATTAAACTTTCCATGGATCCCAGTTTATATGAAGGGGAAATCAATGAAGATTTTATGACTTCAGATAATATAAAGGGCTATAAAACAAATGATGAATTAGGTGCTCAAATTGAAACTTTCAATATTAATGAAAAGGAACATTCTGTGCTCATAATAGATGATAATTTAGAAATATTAAGTTACTTAAAGGAAATATTATCAGACACCTATTCAATTATAGAAGCTAATAATGGTGATACAGGTTTTGAAAAAGCATCTAGCCAAATTCCAGACTTAATTATCAGCGATGTCATGATGCCTGGTAAAGACGGCATAACACTTTGTAAAGAATTAAAATCACAAATTACCACCTCACATATACCAATCATTTTGCTAACCGCAAGAACTTCAACAGTATTTGAAATTGAAGGATTAAAAACGGGTGCTGACGATTATGTTACCAAACCATTTAATGCTAAAGTTATAAAGGCAAGAATTGCAAGTCTTTTAGAAAACAGAGAAAAACTGAGAGCATATTTACTTAATAAGGTGCGTTTTGAACCAACAGCTTCACAAATAGAAAATGACACAGATACTGAAAACGCGTTTATTCATAAAGCGATGTTATTGGTTGAAAACAATTTAGACAATGCTACTTTTGGTATTGAAAATATGGTTGATGAGTTGAACATGAGTCAGTCCACTTTATACAGAAAAATAAAATCGTTAACAGGACTCTCGTTAACGGCCTTTATAAGATCAGTCAGATTAAAAAAAGCGGCACATCTTATTTTAACTTCAGACTTAAATCTGAACGAGATTGCTTATGAAGTGGGCTTCAATGATTACAAATATTTTAAAATATCCTTTAAAAAACAATTCAATTGTTTGCCTTCAAAATATAAGGAGCTAATGAATAAAAATTAGCCTAAACAGGTATTTTTAAGCTAATTGATTTATATAAACCCTTAATTGCCCTATTTAACCTATTACTTTTTAGTTTTTATTAACAAATTTGTTGAGGAGTTAAATAACTTTTCACTAAACTAATTTTCAAAACAAAACTATGAAAGTATATTTATTTTATTTTCTGCTTTTAATCCCGATGGGACAATTAGCTTTTTCTCAAAATACTATTACTGGAACGGTAACAGACCCTAGTGGTCAACCACTTCCTGGAGCTACGGTATTAATTGAAAAAACGAACAGAGGAACAACAACAGATTTTGATGGCGCTTTTAATATTGCAGCCTCAGAGGGTGAAATACTAGTGATTTCTTTTGTTGGTTTCACTTCAGTCAAGGTTACTGTAAATAACAGTAAAACTTATAATGTAACACTTCAGGAAGATGCTGCACTTTTAGATGAAGTAGTGGTAGTTGGTTACGGTTCACAAAAAAAGGTAAACTTAACAGGTTCGGTTGCAACGGTTACTTTCAGAGAGGAAGTCAACCAACCTGTAACAAACTCAGGACAATTATTGTATGGTAGGTTTTCAGGTGTTCAATTAACCCAATCTTCAGGTAACCCTGGCGCAGATGGGTCTTCAATAGTTATTAGAGGTATTGGAACTTTTGGAAATAGTACACCTTTAATAGTAATAGACAATATTCAATACGATGATTTGGCGGCTTTTAACAGTTTAGCTCCTTCAGATATTGAAAGCGTATCTGTTTTAAAAGATGCATCAGCAAGTGCCATTTATGGTGCAAGAGGTGCTAACGGGGTTGTTTTAGTGACTACAAGAAAAGGTGCCAACGATAAATTTGAAATTAGCTATAATGGTTATTATGGAGTTCAAGACGCCACTGTTAAACCAGACTTTCTTGGATCTTTAGATTATGCCACCTTAATGAATGAAAAATTTAGAAATGAAGATGGTCCCGGATTTATTCCAAGGTATACAGATACGCAAATTGAGGCTATAAGAACAGGATCCTTACCAGATCAATTCGCAAATACCTCTTGGGCTGATGAAGTGCTTACCCAAGCCTCTATACAAAATCATAATTTCGCATTCTCAGGTGGTAATGATAAAACAACCTACAGGCTCTCTCTTGGTTATTTAGGTCAGGATGCTATTGTTAAAAGTAAATTTAATAGTGAACGCTATAATCTAAGTTTTAACCTTAATTCTAAAATGAATGATTGGTTTACTTTAAGCAGTGTAACTAATTCTTTTTGGAAAAGAAATGAAGGTCCTTCAGGGGGTCAAAATGCTTTTGATGGTGATAATGGTATCATTTATTCTTTGCAAAGAACAGCACCTACTATTCCTGCTTTTTACAGTAATGGAATGTATGGTATTGTAGACGGCGCTTGGCTAAACTCTAATCCATCTTTCTTAACTCAAAACCCATTAAGACGTGGTTATTTAGGTAATTATGAACAAGACATTATTAATATCAGCCAACGAATTGGGTTGACTTTTAAATTATCAGATGATTTTACTTTTGAAACCAGTGGAAGTGCCAATATAATTTATAATAATACCTCAGATTTTAGTCCTACCGCAGTACTTTATGATTATGATGGTAATATTGTCATTCAAAGTCAATTGAATAACCTTTCTAATTCAACCAATTTTGAATACAGGTTGTTAAATGAAAATATTTTTAGATACAATAAGACCTTTAATAAAGTTCATGATTTGAGTGCGCTTTTAGGTCATTCCATTACATATCTTAGAAACGATGGTTTTAGTGGACAAGTAAGTGGCTTTCCAACAAATAATTTAGAAGAGTTTAATGCCGGAGGTATTACAGATCCTTCAGTAAATGGAGGGGCTTATGAAGAAGTGACCCAATCATTTTTTGGAAGAATTAATTATAATTATGATGGTAAATACCTAGCTGAATTTAATTTAAGACGTGACGGATCCTCAAAGTTTGGAACAACTAATTTGTACGGTAACTTTCCTTCAGCATCTGTTGGATGGAACATTTCTAAAGAAAAATTCTTAGAAAGTGCCGATTTTATAACCAATTTAAAATTAAGAGCCAGTTGGGGTATAAGCGGAAATGATAGGATTGGAAACTATATTCCATATCAAACTTATGACCCAGGACAAGATTATGTTTTAGGCAATGATAACGTAGTTGTTGGTGTTGCCATTACATCTTTAGCCAATCCGTTTATAAGATGGGAGGAAACAGAGCAATATGATATTGGTTTAGACCTGAGTCTTTTTAAAAATAAAGTGGAGTTAGTTGCTGATTATTTTAACAGAAACAGTACGGATATCTTATATACTAACTTCCCTATACCAAATACATTAGGTGTTGCTAATTTAGGCGCTCAAAATGCGGCTTCAATGGTTAACCAGGGATTCGAACTTGGAATAAATTACAGAGGGAATGTTGGTCAATCAAAATTCACTCTGGGAGCTAATTTTACCAAATTAATAAAAAATGAAGTGACAGGTCTGGGTGATGGTGGTGAAGAAACCATATCGAACATTAACATCATTAGAATTGGATCACCATTTAGATCTTATTACGGTCTGCAAGCAATAGGTGTTTTTCAAACATTAGAAGAAATAGCCAATTCGCCAACACAATACGGAAATGCC
Organism: Flavobacteriales bacterium; assembly: GCA_024643405.1. GTDB lineage: Bacteria > Bacteroidota > Bacteroidia > Flavobacteriales > Flavobacteriaceae > Yeosuana. The sequence continues at coordinate 33,794 of JAHENA010000013.1, forward strand.
AATACCGCCCCAGGAGATTTGAAATATGCTGATGTATCAGGTCCAGATGGCGTTCCTGACGGGATAGTAAATGATGATGACAGAACCATTATTGGTAATCCTAATCCGGATTTATTAGTGAATTTTAATGGATCATTTGAATATAAAAATTTTGATATTAACTTTTTATTTCAAGGGGTTAGCGGCGTTGACAGATTGTTGATGGGTAATGGAAATTTACCTATGGCTGATGACCGAAGTAATGCGCTAAGCTATTGGATCAATAGATGGACTCCTGATAATCCTAGTAATAACTTACCTCGAGTAGGGGGGCAAAATAATACAAGAGTATCGTCTTTTTATGTTCAAGATGCGTCTTATTTAAGGCTCAAATCCTTAGAACTGGGTTATTCATTGCCGGACGATGTGACTAGAAAAATTAATATTAATAAATTAAGAATTTTTGTTGGCGCTCAAAACCTGTTTACTTTCACAGGGTTGGAATATTTTGATCCTGAAGGCGCATCTGGTAATCAAAGTAATAGAAATGCCCCACTTTACAAAACAATTACTTTTGGTGTAAACTTAAAAATATAAAAAATATGAAAAAGATTTTAATAGCAATTTGTATTGCATTTACATTGACGAATTGCAGTGATGATTATGTTAGACGATCTTCACTGACACAGATAGCCGAAAACAATTTCTGGCAGAGTGAAGCCGATGCCTTTTTGGCGCTTAACGGCGTGTATTCTGCGCTTCAAAGTAAATCCATGTATGGGGGACATCTTAATGGATGGCAAGGTATCCCAGGGTTTGACGGCTTAGGTGATAATGCTTTTAATCAATATAAGTGGGAAGGACCTGGTTTGTTCATGGAAGGAAGTGCGGATCCTGCAAGTGGCCCCATATTAAGTTTTTGGACAGATCATTATCGCGGTATTACCAGAGTCAATGCAGTCATAAAAAATGTGCAAGAAATATCAGAAGATTTAATTCCTAACGAAACTAAAAATGAGTTGTTGGGACAAGCCTATTTTTTAAGAGCGTTATTTTATTTTAATATCGCTGTTTATTTTGAAGAAGCCCCATTAATTACGGAGCCACAAACACTTGAAACTGCCTATGTACCAAAGAATACTTATGCAGAAATAACAGACCAAATTGTTGAAGATTTAAAATTTGCGATTGAGTATTTACCAACAAGTTATTCTGGTGATATATATGGCTATGCTACAAAAGGTGCTGCGTTAGGACTTTTTGCTAGAGTACAACTATACAATAAACAATATGATGGACTATTTGGAGTATTAGATTTAACTAATCAAGCCATGAGTTTGGGGTATTCTTTAAATTCTAATTATGCTGATTTGTTCTCTATTGCTGGAGAAACATCGCCTGAAATTGTGTTTGCCGTGCGTTTTTTAAGAGGAGACAATACCAATAGTGGTGAAACATTCTCAGGAACCTATAATGGGACTCCTAAAGTGGACCAAAGACCCATGCCAAATTTAGTTAATGATTATTATTGTACTGATGGGTTGCCTGTAACAAGCTCTCCCTTGTTCAATCCAGCAGATCAGAGACTAAACAGAGATCCAAGAGCCATTGCAACTATTTATTTTAAAGGAGATACTTATTATACAGATCCTGTTAGAGTATTTCCTGGAAATGGCCCAACCACTTACGGAATGAGGAAATATATTAGAACGGGTCCAGATGCTGAGGGCAATGCCTCCTTTGGAGAAGGTTCACAGGATTTTTACTTAATAAGATATGCCGATATTTTGTTAATGCGCGCTGAAGCCATGGCAGAAACTGGTGATGTTTCTGGAGCAACCGCACTAGTTAATGAAGTTAGAAATCGCGTGGGAATGCCAAGTGTAGAAAGTGTTGAAGGTGCTGTTGGTCAAGCACAAATGATTCAAATTGTAAGACATGAAAGACGTGTAGAATTAGCATTGGAAGGTTTACGCTTTATGGATTTAAAACGGTGGGGTGAAATTGAACAAGGCTTTCAAAGAGCTATTTCAGATCCTGTTAGTTCTTACAATCCACAATATTTAGGTGGAAGATCTGAAGTTTTTCCAATTCCACAATCTGAACTGGATGTGAATCCTAATTTAAAACAAAACCCAATATGGCAATAATATTTAAATCATATACTATGAAAAAATACATCTTATTATTACTCACAGTAATCTTGTTTACTAGCTGTGAAAAAAACGTTATTGGAGATTTTGAACCCTCACCTTATTTTGGAACTGGTGATGAGACTCCGATTAATATAAGTAAAAAGGGCGTTGCCTTTACAAACAAAACTAAATCCTGGTCTCATAAAACCAGTGATCTGGCTGCCCATTGGATGTACAGCTGGGGCAATATACTAAGAGAAGAAATACCAGAAAATGTTGAATTTGTGCCCATGTTTTGGGGAAAGGGATCTGTAACTGATGACAACATTACCAGAATAAAACAACTGATTGATGAAGGTAAAGTGAAATATGTTTTAGGTTTTAATGAACCGGATGGTGTAACTCAAGCCAATATGACGGTTGATGAAGCCATTGCATTGTGGCCAAGGTTAGAAGAGTTAGGTGTGCCGCTAGGATCTCCTGCAACGGTTGCATATGGTAACCCATGGATGACAGAGTTTATGCAACGAGCTGATGCCTTAGGTTTAAGAGTTGATTTTGTTGCTATACATAGTTACGGCGGGTCTAATGCTTTAAACTTCGTTAATATTTTAAAACAAGCACATGAATTATATAACAGACCTATTTGGGTAACTGAATTTGCGGTAGCCGACTGGAATGCCACCACTCCTGAAAATAACAGATATACCGAAGCCGAAGTGATTCAGTTTATGCAAGATGCTACCACTGCTATGAACTCTATTGACTGGGTGGAACGTTATGCCTGGTTTGATGGTAGTAATGCCCCTTTAGCAACCTCTTCATTATTTGACGAGGAGGCTACTATAACTACTTTAGGTGAAGTATATGCAGCCATTAATCCTAATGAAAATATTGGCCCAGGTCAAGACACAGAATACACGCCACCCGTAGATTTAGACGAACTGCTTGTAAATGGAGGTTTTGAAGTAGGTCTGATTGCACCATGGCAAGGTTTTAAAAACGGGGTCGTCACTGCTGACGTAACGGAACCACATACTGGAAATTTTTCTGGTAACATACAAAATAATGACGGGTCATTATTTCAAGTTGTGGGTGTTGAACCAGGAAAAACATATATTTTAAAATTTTGGTCCAAATGGCGAGAAGCCGTACCAAATACGTTTACAGGAACCTTGAGAAATAATGACGGAAACGCCTTGTTATTTACTTTACCAGGAATGCCACAAACTGCTGATTGGACTGAATCTACCTATGAGTTTACGGTGCCTGATGGGGTTACTAATTTAAAAATAGTCTTTTATAAAGGACAAGTAAATCCAACATTCCCACCATTTTTTATGGACGATGTCTCACTTAAACTTAAATAAAAATTCAATATGCTACTTTCATGACCAAAAACCATGAGAGTAGCAAAATTTAATAATTAACAACTAAAAACAATCATTATGAAAAAAATTACATTTTTAATGACATTATTAACCATCTCTTTAGGGTTTGGACAAAACCTTGTAGTAAATGGTGACTTTGAAACGGGCTCTTCAGTAGCTGGATGGAACCAAGGTGTTACTGGAGGTAGCTATGGTACAGATGCAGTTATAGGTGCCGACGTTGTTGGAGCTGGAACTACACATAGTGGCGACTATGCGGGAAGAGCCCTAAATTGGGGTACCGGTGCCACTTCATTTCTGCAAGGTGTTAATGTAACTCCAGGCGAAACCTATATCGTTAATTTTTGGTTTACATTTTCGGATTTTACTCCGACTACAAACGTTGTGATTAGAAATTTTACAGGTGATGTGGCACAAAACCCTAACTTAACTTTAACTCCTATTGTTCCTGATAATGGCAGAAATGCCGTTAGTGATGTCAATTATGGTTGTGGTATTGCAAACCAAGATCCTTCCTATGCCTGGAAGGAAGCAAAATTTTCATTTACAGTACCCGCTGGTGTAACAAAAGTAAGATTTCAATATTATAATGGTAATGTAGGTTATTACAAATATATAGATGACGTCTCAATAGTTTTAGACGCAACGGCTTCACTTAAAGATTTAGCCCAATTTAATTTTAATGCCTATCCAAACCCTGCAAAAGATGCTATCAATTTGTCGGCATCTAAGAATATAGATAAAATAGAAATTTACAGCCTTCTTGGCCAACAGGTATTAACCAAAGAACTTAACAGCAAAAATGCAAACATTAATGTTTCAAGCCTTGCAAAAGGGGTTTATGTGGTTAAAGCACAGATTGAAGATGCCGTAGGGTCTTATAAATTTATTAAAGAGTAAAAAACAATTGATTGATAGCTGATTCAATTACTTTTAGAGAGGTATTCCTATAAATAAAAAATAAGAGTGCCTCTTTTTTTGCCTCTTAAAGGAACCCATTGCTTATGATGAATCCTAAAAAAATAATATATCTTTTTTTGTGCAGCTTTTTTGTACTCTTTTTTTCATGTAAAAAAACGAATAATAATGAGAGCTTGTCAGAGTTATCTCATCAAAAAAAACATCTAAAACCTAATATTATTGTCATTATTGCTGATGATGCTGGTTATTTAGATTTTGGATTTATGGGAAGCAAAGATTTGAATACGCCTAACATTGACAATCTTGCCCAAAGTGGTGTCATGTTTTCAGATGCTCACGTTACAGCCTCCGTCTGTGCGCCGTCAAGAGCTGGTCTCATCACAGGAAGGTACCAACAGCGTTTTGGGTTTGAAGCCAACGGAACCGGATACGGAGATTCTGGAGATATTGGTTTATCAAATGATGTGGTTACCATAGCCGATGTTTTAAAAAAAAATAATTACAAAACCATTGCTATTGGAAAATGGCATTTAGGAGCCACCCCTTCTGATCATCCTAACCAAAGAGGGTTTGATGAGTTTTATGGTTTTTTGGCTGGAGGCAGATCTTATTTTCCACTGAAAAACCCTTCAAAAGAACTGAGGCTTCAGCAAAATGGCAAGCGCGTAACATTTGACGGGTATTTAACCGATGTATTAGGTGATCGTTCCGTAAGTTTTGTCGAAGAAAATAAAGACCAACCCTTTTTTATGTATTTAGCTTACAATGCGGTGCACACCCCAATGGAAGCTAAAGAATCAGATCTGTTAAAATATAAAAATCATCCAAGACAGTATTTGGCTGCCATGACTTGGTCTTTAGATGAAAACATAGGGAAACTTCGCAACAAATTAAAGGAATTAAATATTCTAGATAATACGCTTATCTATTTTATTAGTGATAATGGTGGTGCTCATAATAACAGTTCTGAGAGCGGCCCTTTAAAGGGTTGGAAAGGCAATAAATTTGAAGGAGGCCATCGCGTGCCTTTCATTATGAGTTGGCCAGATCAAATTAAACCAAATCAAAAATTCGATGGTTTAACGTCATCATTAGATATTTTTACAACGTCTATGGCAGCTGCACAAATTAAGCCAGATGAGGAACTAATTTTAGATGGTGTTAATTTATTACCATATATAAATAATGAAAAACAAGGAAATCCACACCAAGAATTGTATTGGAGAAAACTGGAAGAATCTGCAGCCAGAATAGGTGATTTCAAGCTGATTAATTTAAAAGATTTTGGTTCTACTATGTACAATTTATCTTTTGATTTAGGAGAAATTGAAGATATTTCATCACAAGACACGGCTACATATCATGAATTATTAAAAAAGTTTTCAATCTGGGAAGCAAACATGATTGCACCCCATTGGCGTGAAGGGAAACCATGGGAAGATGTCACCTATTATATCCATCAAAGATTAATGGAAAACAAACCTGTTTTATATAAAGAGCCTAGAAATAAAAAATAGCCCAAATGATAAAAGTCTTCCCTTTTTCTGTGCCAATTTTAAAATTTAAAATTGATTATTTAAGTTAATTTAACATGAAGCGCATCCTTTACATTTTTTCATTTCTACTGCTTTTCTCAAACTGTAAAAATGCTTATTACGTGGATGCATTTTCTGGAAACGATTCTAATTCAGGGAAATCTCCAGATAAGGCCTGGGCTTCATTAAAAAAAGTAAATAAAATGGTTTTTCAACCGGGGGATAAAATTCTTTTTAAATCAGGAACCACATATTACGGACAATTAGAACCCCAAGGCAGTGGTATTAAAAGAAAACCAATCCTTATTGATCGCTTCGGAAAAGGTAAAAACCCAGCTATTCATGGTGAAGGTCAGCAATTACATACCCTTTTACTTGAAAATATTGAATTTTGGGAAATAAAAAATTTAGAAATAACAAATACTGGAAAAGAACGTGTCCCACATAGAAGAGGTGTCATTATAAGAGCCGAAAATTTTGGCGATTGCCATCATATTATTTTAGACAGCTTAGAAATTCATCATGTTAATGGCAGTTTGGTTAAAAATGAGGGTGGTGGTAGTGCCATTTTTTGGCAAAATTCGGGGGATGATATTCCAACTCGATTTGTTGATTTGGTTATTCAGAATAGCTATTTGCATAACTGTGGTCGAAATGGTATTAACTCAACAGGAAATATAAATAGAGATAAGTGGTATCCCAGTACTGGTGTCATGATCAGAAATAATTTATTGGAAAACATTCCTGGTGATGGGATAGTGCCCATTGGCTGTGATGGCGCCATCATTGAACATAATGTGCTTCGCGATTTTCCTGATATCCTCTCCCATGAAGAAGCTGCTGCAGGTATTTGGCCTTGGAGCTCTGACAATACTTTAATTCAATATAATGAAGTAAGCGGACACAAAGCAAAGTGGGACGGACAGGGCTTTGACTCTGATTATAATTGTATAGGCACTACCATTCAATACAACTACAGTCACGATAATTATGGCGGGTTTTTATTGATTTGTAATAATGGTTATACTTATAAGCAACCAAAGAATATTGGAACCAAGCAAACAATTATTAGACATAATATTAGTATTAATGATGGGATTCGGCCATATCCCACAAAACGAGAAGGGGATTTTTGTCCGGTTTTTCATATTACAGGACCTACTGAAAATACCCATATTCATAATAACATTATTATTCTTCCTAAAAGGACATTAGATAATACCATTGTGAAAATGGACAACTGGGGTAACCTCTGGCCTGCAAATACAGTATTTGAAAACAACATTTTCTTATCTGAAGAACCTAGCAAATTTGTATTTGGAGAAGATTCGCAAACCCATTTTAACAATAATGTATTTTATGGAGAAATTAAAAATCTCCCAAAAGACCCCAACGCTCTTTTTAGCAAACCCAATTTTATAAATGAAAATGTAAGAGGCAGTGGTTTTGAAATATTGAAAAACTTTATGTTGATTAAAAACGATTCTCTTGTTAATAAAAACAGGGGTGTCTCAGAAAAAATACTTTTAAAATAAATATTATGTCTATTAAATTATTGCTTTTATATAGCATCATATACCTTTCATGTCTAAATCATTTAATGGCAACAGATTATTATGTCCATCCAAAATTTGGCAAAGACACTAATACTGGATTATCAAAAGAACAGGCCTTTAAAACTTTAGAGCAGGCTTCAACCTTACATTTTATGCCCGGTGATAGGTTGTTATTAGCTTCCGGAAAAACATATTATGAAACTTTGAATCTTATCTATAAAAATGGAAACAATAAAAATCCTATTATTATTACAACGATTCCATGGGAAGTATCTGAAAATTTAATCCCTGCAATAATAGATTTTAAAGGAAAAGCTAATGGGATTTTAATTGAAGACAGTAGTTATATTGAAATTTCAAATATTCAGTTAACAGCAAATGGGCAATATGAAGACTCTGAAACAGCATCAAAAATGAGATGCGGTGTGTTGGTTAATAATGAGAGTGCTATTTTAATGGAACATATTGAATTGAAAAACATTAACATTTATGATGTTTTTTATGAATCATATGGATTTAAAAGAGGGAAAAAAGAAGTTAAAACGGCTAACGGTACACAAAAATATGGTTGGGGCATTAGGGTAATAAATAATAATGCAAATCATATCATTAAACATCTAAAAATTGAAGATTGCCGCGTTCAGGATGTTTCACATACAGGAATTAAATTAACAGGAAATAAAAAAAATATCTCAAATATTGAAATATCAAATAATACAATTGAAAAAACTGGTGGCCCTGGAATTCAAATGTCAGAAGTAGAAACAGTATATGTTTCAAACAACTTAGTTTCTCATTCTGGAAGTAATGATGACACAAGAAAATGGGGGCGTGGTAGCGGACTATGGACCTGGGGGTCTTCAAAAGTGTTGATAGAGAAAAATAAATTTCTATATGCCAATGGTCCAGGTGATTCAGTTGGTGCACATATAGATTTTAACTGTGATAATATTGTTTTACAATATAATATTAGTGCATTTAATGCAGGTGGTTTTTGTGAGATTCTAGGAAATAATTATAATTGTTCTTATCGTTATAATATCAGTATCAATGACGGGCATAGAATTAAGGGAGTTGAAGGCGCCTTTCAAGAAGGAAAAATTTTATGGTTAAGTGGTTATCAAGGAGAACAAAAAGCACGTAAGGGTCCGGTAAATTCTTATTTTTATAATAACACTATTTATGCAGATAGCTCTGTAGTTGCGAAAATAGCTATTGATAACACAAGTAGTGGCATTTTAATTGCGAATAATATTTTTTATTTAGAAGGCGATTCTAAGGCTGTCCTAGGAGACCAGTATAAGCCTGACACAGAATCTGAAGAGGTAGCGTATAATGTGTTTTTTAAGAACAATTTATTTTTAAATAAAAACAACTGGCCAACAGCTATTGGAATAAAGGATATTGCTCCGCTTTATGGAAATCCAGAGTTTGTTCATAAAGGAGGTATTGAAAGTAAAGATTATATTCCAGAAAATGTGAACTTAGTACAACATAAGGGGATTGAAATTACCTTATTGCCAAATGATTCTGTTGGATTGATGCATTCGTTAAAACTCAACAAAGATATTTTAGGAAATCCTATTTCAGAACAACCAAGTTTGGGAGCCATAGAACCAATGCATTAAATACAATAATCATGAAATTAATTAGGTGGATTATCTTAATCTTTTTTTTATAGTAATCCGGATATTTTTTCAGATAAAACAATTAAAAACTAACGCATTATTCATCATTTACGATGAATTAAATTACTATGAAGGCGTCTTTGATAGCTATAGTTAAACCTATAATTAAAGAAAATGAAGTAAATTATAAAGGTCCAGACGGCGTATTAACTGTTTTGGGTAAATACGTCTTAAAGATTCCATCTGAGAAACAAAATTTTTTATATAGCACACAATATTGGCCCTATATACGTTATGATAATGGTCAGGATGAATTATATAATCACAAGACAGCCCCTTATGAGTGGCATAATCTTGCACATAAAAAGAAGTATAATAAAATTAAAGACCAATTATTTAGTTAGATGGACACTATAATAAATAAAAAATAAAGGTAACTAGCATCTATTAAAATTTCATTAAAAAATCTCTGCTTCAGTGCATTTGGCCAGATAGTTTTGCTTTAATAGCACAGGCTGTTTTTGTAATTGCTAAACCTCCTTTTCCGGTACATTTCACACATGTAGGCATTTGACTGCTAACACTAGATACGGTGCTTATCACCTCATCTAAAGGAATTAATGCATTGTATCCGGAGGCGACCATGGTAGCAGAAGAAAGTGCATTTACTGCAGCGCTTACATTTTTACCAAGACATGGAGCTTCGACACGATCAGCAATGGGGTCACATACCAACCCAATCATATTTTGTATTGCCATAGAAGCGGCATCAATGGCTTGTTTTGCAGTGCCACCAAAAAGCTGCACAATGCCTGCTGCCGCCATGCCAGCAGAGGCGCCACATTCTACTTGACAACCATGCTCTTCAGCAGAAAATCCCGGACCATTGGCAAAATAAACGCCTACCAAGCCTGCAGCAAAATAAGCCTGTATTAATTCTTCTTTACTTGCATTTAATTCATCTGCAACCGCTTTTAATACGCCACCAACAGCTCCACAGGACCCAGCGGTTGGGTTAGCAACTACAACTTCCATGGCGCTTTTTGACTCCATAATTGCTGAAACATTTTTAATTATTTCATTTACAATAGAGTTTTTTAAAATTTTTCCTGCCTTTGCCCCTTTATCAATTAAATGCGATTGTTGAGGTAAAATTCTATCTTGATAAACGGTGCCTTGTAAACCTATTTCTATACTTTTATTTATAATATTAACATGATTAACCATGATTTCATTTACTTCATGAGCAGATAAACCACTTTGTGATTGCTCATAAATTAAACCCAACTTTCCTAAATCATAACGATGCTCCATACTATATTTTATGAGAGACTCAATAGTGGTATATGGGACTTGTTTCTCATTTCCGGAAATGATTGGCAATACTGGTTTTAATAAAACTATTTCACTTTCTGAGAATTTTTCTTTCAATATGGTCAAAGTATCGTTCGAAAGGGTATCAGATAGTTTTACGTTTATTAAAACACCTCCGTTATTTATTGATTTATTTATGGACTTTAATTCTGGTAAGGCCCGTTTTATTGAATCAAAAATATCCAAATCGTCGTCTGAAATAAAGATTAATTCATAGTAATTTCCTCTTATACTCACTTCGAAGCCATTTAACTCCTGTATTTCAAATGCGCCACCACCAAGAGAGGCTGCTAATGCCCTAACATTTTTACCGTTAATTCCCTCCAAGTTGAGTCTAACTGTATTAACATGATTTGTTTTAAACGAATCAACTTTATAGGTAATTACTATGCCTCTCTCCGCAGCAACCTCTTCAGTATGTTTCATTAAATTATCGGTCATTTCCAAACTAAGTAAACCACCATCAATACCCAAAGTTGTTCCCTGTTCTCTATAATTGGGAGCCCAAGCCCCATTTTTATCAAAATCTATAAGCGCTTTTTTAAGTGGCTCCTGCAACATTTCTAAACACATTGTTGCAATTCTCCATGAAGCAGCCGTATGTGAGCTGGAAGGTCCTCGCATGACTGGACCAATAACATCGTTAAAAATACTAGGTGATTTTTGCATCTTAAAACTTATTTTTCTTGAAATATATCTGTAAGATATATAATTTACCGATTGAATATGATTATTTGTTTTTTTTAAGCATATAGAATTAACACAATCAATTTCTAATCCCTGTTTTAAAATCAATATTTTTAAAAGTGCCAATCTTAATTAAGTATAAACAGTAATTAAAAAGTCCGTTAAAACTTTGATAAGGTTTTTAGCGCTCAAATTTGGTGTTTTTCGATTTAGAGCACCTTATTTTTCAAAATAAATGTAGATTTTATGAGAAATATTTTTCAAAATATCTTAAAAAACTTCCTTCGTAAAGTCTAGGCGGAGCCGAACTATTAATAACTTGTTGTAGCTCTTTGTCTTCCCAGATTATAGACAAGCCAATTTGTTCATTTATACGATAGGTATCGTTTCGTGAAGTGTAGCTTGCATAGGTATATGGCGCATCAAATTTTTCAAAAAAACTTATAATTTCCCCGCCTATATAATAAAAGTTTTCGTTACAATCGGCTTGAATATCATAAGCATAAAAAACAGGGTTTTCTACTTTCTTGTAATCTACAAGATCATTTATTGTAATATCTGCCTCTTTCATTGTACGGTTCCGAATCTTCTTGTATAGATCTATGGTTAAAGGAAAAAAGATGCTATGTCCAGAATAATACCCTGAAGTATCATAGATTATTACATTAATTTCGGGCAGTAATTGTATTGCTTTTTTAATGATTTCTTTCTTTACAGGCTTAAATATCTCCTTTTGGTATAACGAACATCTTATAATACTTTCAATATCAGAATCAAATTTAATAGTACGTAATCTATCTGATTTAAAATTTCGTTTATCACTTAACCAATCAGCTTCAGGTAAATCATTGGAAATTGAGCTTAAAGAATATCTTCTTAAATTAAGATCATAATAAGTTGGAATGGAGACCGGCGCATTTAAATTTCTAATGACCTGATAGGGAATAAAGGTGATATCTACCATTTCTTCTTCCTTATCTGGTTTCAATAAAGTTTCATTTTTCTCCCATCTTATTATGGTACGAACATCAACATCGAACTGGATAGCCAAATCCGATTGAGACAGATTGTTTTGTTTTCTGTAGTCTAATAGTAATTCACCCAGCGAAGTATATTTTTTCATATATCTAAAATAGAGCTTTAAAGTAAATTAAACCTGTTTTATTAATAAGACATTGCATGTCATATTAATAATGGCAATAACATAATAATTTTACGCTATTAAAAATAAATAATAAAAATGATTCGAGCTAAACTTCTATTAATACAAATTGATACGTTAAATAAGGAACAAAAAGACGAAAAAAAATTAAATACCATTTTAGACCTAAAAAAATTACTGAGGCAAATAGATTTTAATGTTGAAACGGTACCATTAGAAGATGAGGACCGCTTGTTAAATTTTTTTTCTTCGTTGAAAAACAACCCCTTATCCATAGAAGAAAAAGAACTAGTAAACGAGTTAGTGCATTATGAAATCTTGAATAATTAATTCAAAAATTTACTGTAATTCATGAC
>JAHENA010000168.1 GCA_024643405.1 Flavobacteriales bacterium
CCATGATATCTCTACGAAAATTGACATTTTCCAAAATCATAAGATGTGATCCGGTTTCTTCATGTGTATTAACCAAATCCCAGCATTCTTCCATGGTATTGGAAGCAGAAACTTCAACACCTGTATATTTTCCAGCAAGCATAGAATCTTTAGCCATACGTGTATGCCACAACCATGGCGTAGAAATGATGACGGCATCAATTTCTTTCAGTTCCAGAAGATTTCTGTAATCATAATCATCTTTGCCAAATATTTGAGGCTTTTTCTGACCAGCTTTAGAGATCATTTCTAAAGCTTTAGGAATTCGTCTTTGATCAATATCACAAATAGCAACTACATTAACATCATTTCGTAACAATGCATTGTTGAGATGATTTGTGCCACGTAGTCCGACACCAATAAATGCGACATTTAATTTTTCTTTTGGAGCTTTAAATCCTGTACCAAAAGTTAAATTTGGAACAATAGAAATACCTGCACCTATAATTGCTGTTTTTTTTACAAAATCTCTTCTTGAATTCATTTTTTATAATTATTTTTTTGAATAAATCATCACTTTAAGCTTTTTCCTTGGCAGGAAACATCAAACTAAAAATGTACCCGAATCCAAAACATGAAGCAACCCCCAAAAAGGAGTACATTAAAAAATTGATTTCGGTAAAGACACTTATATACCAAATAAAAATGGCGCTAATCAACAAGCCTAACAAGGTTCCTGTGGCATTGGCTTTTTTGGTAAGCATTCCCAAAAGGAACATACCTCCTAAACCTCCCGTAAAAAGTCCTAAAAAACGATAGAATTGATCCCAAAGCGATTTAATATTGGAACTTGCCATCCAAAGAGCCAATAGTAGTCCAAGAACTCCAGTTACTATAGTTGCCACTCTTGCAATGCGCAGTAACTTTACATCGCTAATATTTGGTTTAAAATGTGCGTGAAAATCATTACAATAGGCTGTTGAAACTGAATTAAGGCTACTACTAATGCTTGACATGGCTGCAGAGAAAATACCCGCAACCAACAAGCCCGATATACCTAAAGGTAACTCTCTTACAATATACCAAGGAAAAATAGAGTCATTATTGGAAATAGCAGGGGATAGTTTGCTAGGCATTTCGGTATAGAATATAAACAATAGTGTACCTATGCCAAAAAAGATTATGGTTGCCGGTAAAGTAAGCACTGCATTGGTATATAATGTTTTCTGGGAATCCTTTACATTTGAACTCGTCAAAAAGCGCTGTACAATGGTTTGGTCTGTACCTTGTGTTACCATAGCTGAAGCTAGCCCACCTATAAAAACGACCCAAAACGTAGAATCTGTAAAGTTGAGTTCCATATTGGCTATATTGAACTTATTCCTTTCGGAAGCGTAGGTAAACATATCACCCAAAGAGGTTTCCGTATGTAGCATAATCCATACTACTGCCAATACACTTCCGCCAAGGAGCACTACTACTTGCATAACATCAGTCCATATTACAGCCTCAATACCACCAAAAGTAGTATAGAATATACAGAGAATACCCATGATCAAAATACTGGTTTCAACAGGAATGCCCGTCACTATTGAAATCGCCAAAGAAGGCAATAAAAGCACAATACCGATTCTACCTAATTGAAACAAAATAAAAGACAGACTTCCGAAAGCACGGGCCACATAGTTGAACCGATCCTCTAAGTATTCATAAGCTGTTTTGATCTTTAGCTTATTAAAAAAGGGAATGAAAATAAAAGCAATTACAGGTGTAATCAGAATTGCTGTTATATTAAGAAAAAAGAATGACCAATCGGTTGTAAAGGCTTTAGCAGGTATTGCCATAAATGTTATGGCACTCAGTAGTGTTCCGAAAACACTCAAGCCTGATGCCCACCAAGGTATTCTACCACCACCGACAAAGTAATCTTCGGTTGATTTTTGTTTACGTGCAAAGTAAAGACCTATCAATACTGAAATCAATAAATATAAAGCAACAACACAATAATTGATCATACCAAAAGGGTGCACTGCATCACTTATTTTAAATGATTGGACTTTTGGCGTCCGAATACCCGGCGACACCTCTCCTGAAACCATCAAAAAATCATCATTGTTTTTAAATGAAAGTGTCGTAACTGGAATTTTTGTTTCAAGACTATCATAAACAAACCACTTTTTTGTTATAGTATTGTAAGCCAAAATATCCTTTGAAAAACCTGGGTGATTGTTTAAAATGCTGTCCCTCTTGAACTTCAACGCATTTACTATTGTGTCGCTTTGTTCAGTAATTAATTTTAAGGAAATATTTTCCAATTCATTAAAAAGCACCTCATCACTCCCTCCATATATTATAATGTGCATGGAGCCCATGGTTTCTGCTGAAGCTCCCATTAAAACCCTAGATTTACCTTTAATTGTAAGCTCTCCTTCGTCTTGCCATAGTTGTTTTTTAAAATCATAAGACAAGTAGTTCGTTAATGTTTGAGATTTTTGTCCTGATATTTGATTTCTTCCTCCAATAACAAATAACTTTTTATTACTGGATGTTTCTTGAATGGCAATAGTATGTAGTGCTCTAGGAATACCAGGGAAATCGGTCATTTTTTCCCATTTCTTTACATCATGAAGGTTTAATCTGTAAAAGGAATTCGTGCTGCTTTTAAAATTTTTGCCCCCAACTACATACACATAATCCTCGAAAATAACAGCCGCAGTATATGCCAGCGGTTCGGGAAGTGTAGGATATTCTGAGATATCCACTTCTTTAGTGGACTGATTATATGCTAAAAGAAAAACTTGATCGCTTGTAAATGTATCATTGTCGCCACCTATACATAAAATTCCGTTTTCTGTAGATACAGAGGCCGAATATGCAAGTGGTATTGGTAACTGTTTTTGTGATAAACGCCATTGATTCTTTTCGAGAATGTAAATATCTTTACTCCATACTTTTTTACCACCCTCCCAAGGGGTTCCATTGGGAAAGTTTGCTCCCCCTGCAGCCAAGAGAACCTCGTTATGGATACCTCCCAACATTCCAGCATACCCAAGCGAGTTAAAATCCTCATTTACAGTTGGTAAATTAGGCCAGTCGTGAATGCTAATTTTGGAAACCTCTTGAGCATAAGATTGAACAAAAGTTAAAACTGTAAGTACTAATATTACTATACTTTGAATTCTCTTCATTTTAATTTTTAATTTTTCTGTTTTTAATCGAAGTTTATAAATCACCTTTTAAAACGAACT
>JAHENA010000169.1 GCA_024643405.1 Flavobacteriales bacterium
TTTAGTTGAAACCGCTATTTTTCATAAAGCAAAAGGATGCGGAATGGAAATGGAAGATTCTGCAGCTAATTCAGATTGTTCAGTAATAAAAAAAGGCTGTTGTTCAGAAAAACAAATTATTGTAAAAGGACAAGACGAGTTGCAACTTACCTTTGATAAACTGACTTTTGAAAAGCAACTTTTCATCGCTTCATTTGTGTATTCTTATGTGTCTCTTTTAGAAACTGATGCAGAAGCAACAAATTCCTTTCTAGAATATCCACCACCACTTATAGTCAAAAAGCTTTATAAGCTTGACGAGACTTATTTAATTTGATTTTTTAAACATTAGACTTACATCCTTTAATTATTTATTGAGGGTGTTTCCGAGTATTATTATTTTTAATGCTCATGTCACGTCGTTTAATAATTAAATTATTTAAAAATGAAATATATATTGTACATATTATTGTTGTTTCCTATTCTTAGTTTTTCCCAGGAGAAAATTACTGGAATGATTATGGAAGGAAATATTAAAAAGGAGCACATAGGATTGCCTGGTGCTAATGTATATTGGTTAAATACCACAATTGGTACGGTAACTGATATTGACGGAAAATTTTCTCTAGAATATAAAAAGGAATACTCAAAGCTAATAATAAGTTATGTTGGTTTTAAAACGGATACACTAACCATTACAGGTCCAAAAATGGTTCATCATTGGTTACAACCTACAGATAATTTGGATGAAGTTACCGTAATAACCAGAAAACTTGCTACTGCTAAATCATATTTAAAAGCGGGAAATACGTTTACAGTTAGTAGTGATGAATTGTTAAAAGCGGCTTGTTGCAATTTATCAGAAAGTTTTGAAACTAATCCGTCTATTGACGTTAATTTTGCTGATGCGATTTCAGGCACAAAACAAATAAAAATGTTAGGACTTACAAGTCCATATATTTTAATCACTACGGAAAATATACCATCAATTCGAGGGGCGTCTCAGGCATTTGGTCTAAGTTTTATTCCTGGTACTTGGGTAGAAAGTATTCAAATTACAAAAGGAGCAGGAAGCGTGGTTAATGGTTATGAAAGTATTGCAGGACAGATCAATACAGAAATAGTAAAACCTACTACTGATGATAAATTATTTGTAAATCTATATGGTTCTATTAATGGACGTTTAGAGTTGAATTCCCATGTGAACACCAAAGTCACTAACAGATGGAGTACAGGTTTATATGTGCATGGAAATTTGCGAGACACTAAATTTGATAAAAATGGCGATTCATTTTTAGATATGCCATTGCAAAAGCAAATTAACGTTATGAATCGCTGGCAATATACTAATGCAGAAAAAGGTTTTGTAAGCTTTTTGAATTTTAAATTTTTAAATGACGAAAAGCAAACAGGTCAAGTAAATTTTAATCCTAAAACCGATAAGTTAACTACTAATTATTGGGGAAGTGAAATTGATACAAAACGTTATGAAGTATCTGGGAAATTAGGTTATGTAAATCCAGAAATTCCATGGCAAAGTGTGGGGATTCAATCGGCTTTTAGTAGCCATAAACAAGATTCCTATTTTGGTTTAAGGCAATATGATATAACACACAATAGTTTATATGCAAATGCTATTTATAATTCAATAATCAGTGATTCCAGACACAAAATTAAAACGGGAATCAGTTATACATTTGACCATTATGATGAGTTTTTAGATGTTCAGAATTTGGATTCAAATTACAAAAGAACAGAAAACTCTTTTGGGGCCTTTTTTGAATATAACTTTGATAATTTAGATAAGATAAACCTTACTGCGGGTATTCGTATTGACCATCACAACTTATTAGGCGATTTTATAACGCCAAGGTTACATGTACGTTATACTCCATGGGAAAAATCGGCTCTTAGATTTTCGTTTGGCCGAGGTAAGCGCAGTGCTAATATTTTCGCTGAAAATCAAAATATATTTGCGACATCTAGGAGTATCAATATTTTAAATTCTGATGGAACTATCTATGGGTTAAATCCGGAAATAGCATGGAATTATGGCGTTTCTTTTTTGCAAGGATTTAATTTGTTTGGTAAAAAAGCCGATATTACTTTAGATTATTATATAACAGATTTTAAAAATCAAGTAGTTGTAGATTTTGAAAATCCAAGTGAAGTTAATTTTTACAATTTAGAAGGTAAAAGCTACGCTAATAGTTTTCAATTGGAATTTAATTATAATGTCTTTGAGCATTTTGATTTACGGACGGCTTATAAATTTTATGATGTACAAACACAATATAATATTGGTAAACTGGAAAAACCATTAACGCCTAAACATCGTTTCTTTGCCAATGCATCTTATGAAACACAAAAAAAAGATAACGATAATCAATGGAAATTTGATCTTACCTTTAATTGGGTCGGAGATCAAAGATTTTCTTCAACTGTAACAAATCCAATAATATATCAATTGCCAGAGCGCACACCTACAACTAGTACTTTAAATGCACAAATTACTAAGGTATTTTCTAAAACATTTGAAGTATATTTAGGTGGCGAAAACATAACAAATTTGAAACAACCAAATCCTATTGTTGCGGCAAATGATCCGTTTGGCGCAAATTTTGACACAACCTTTGTATATGGCCCTATTTTTGGAAGTATGTATTACGCAGGATTACGATTTAAAATTGAATAATAACAAAAAACATAGAATCATGAAAAAAATTATAATGTTAATCATATTGCTTGTTGGAACGTCAACTTTTTCTCAAAATAAAAACGCTAAGGCATCAATAGAAGTAGATGGTGTTTGTATGATGTGCAAAGCACGAATTGAAAAAGCATGTATAACCACTAAAGGGGTTAAAAGTGCTGTCTGGAATGTAGATACACATGAGCTAAAATTGGTTTATGATGAAAGAAAGACTAATTTAAAAGCTATTTCAACTACCATTGCTAAAGCGGGTCATGATACCAAAGAAATTAAAGCAACAGAGGAAGCATATAATAAAATTAATGCTTGTTGTAAGTATCGAGATGAGCAAGTTGTAAAAGACCATAATAAATAGTGAATTCCCTAAACTTATTTTTAAGTAAATATTTTTAAAAATGAAACACACTTATGAAATTTCAGGAATGAGCTGTGGTGGTTGTCAGTCTCATGTTGAGAAAATATTGAAGCATGTTGATGGGGTGAAAGATGTACGTGTAGATTTAGAAAAAGCACAGGCTACTGTTACCA
>JAHENA010000170.1 GCA_024643405.1 Flavobacteriales bacterium
TTTTGTCTAGAGTTAACTCAAAAAAAAGAGGTAAATTTAGTCTAACAACGGGTTATAATTAGACAATTTAATCATTTTCGTGAACCAATATTAAATACTTTAATATTTTTTGTAATGAAAAAAAAATTTATTCAATTAACGGTGCTTTTTTTAGTAATATCGTCCTGTAATTCCAAAAAAAACAAAGAATACTTAAAGCAGCAAATTATAGATACTGAAAACAACTTCGTCAAATCTTTACAGGAAAATGGACTGCATGATGCTTTTTTAGCCTTTGCTGATGATGATGCTATTCTTATAAGAGGCACTCAGGTAATAAAGGGGAAAAAAGACATTGACAAGCACTATAAAAACCAAAACACTAAAAATTTGTTCTGGAAAGTTGATTTTGTAGAAGTTTCAAAATCCGGAGATCTTGGCTATACTTATGGCGAATATATTTATAGTTTTCAAGACTCTATAGGAAATCAGCAAAAAGAAACTGGTATTTTTAACACTATTTGGAAACTTCAAAATGATGGTACTTGGAAGTATGTAAAAGATTAAAAATCAATGAAATAAATGAGCATGAATCTTTACAGCTTTTATAAAAGTGGAATATCATAATATTAAATAAATAAATAAAAAAACGACCCTTTATAGTCGCTTTTTTTTATTATTCCTCCTTTTTCTTGGGAGATCTTTTGGCTTGTTTTAAATATTGCATTAACATCCATTCAATCTGTCCATTCGTGCTTCTAAACTCATCGGCAGCCCATTTCTCAACTGCTTTGAGCATATCTTCATCTATACGTAGTGCAAATGCTTTCTTTTTTGACATAAATACTTTTTCTATAGAATATATTGCAATGCTTATCTATATTTTTCCCGTTCAAAAACCACATTCATAATTCCGTGTTGATTAGTATTTATGGTATGTAATGTCCAGCCTTCTTTAGCAACCAAATTCAAAAATTCTTCCAGTTTTTTAGCTTTGTCTGTCCATCCCAAATGTGGTTTTTCTACTCTATACTCCTTCATAGTTTATTGATTTAACGTTCCCGTATTCAATACTGGACTGGCATCTTTATCACCACAAAGAATCACCATCAAATTGCTTACCATGGCCGCCTTACGTTCATCATCAAGATCTACAATGTTTTTCTTGCCAAGTTCATTTAAAGCCATTTCAACCATACTTACGGCGCCTTCAACAATTTTATGTCTTGCCGCTACTATCGCAGTTGCTTGTTGACGTTTTAACATGGCATTCGCAATTTCCTGAGCGTAGGCCAAATAACCAATCCTAGCTTCTAGAACTTCAATACCAGCAATACTTAATCGCTCCTCAATTTCCTTTTCAAGGGCCTCACTTACCTCGTTGACACTTGAACGCAGGGTAATATCTTCAGTATGACCTTCATCAGCAAAATTATCATAAGGATACATACTTGCTAACTTCCTAACTGCAGCATCTGTTTGTACACGAACAAAATTCTCATAATTATCCACATCAAAGGCTGCTTTGTAAGTATTTTGAACGCGCCACACCAAAATGGTACTAATCATGATAGGGTTGCCAAGTTTGTCATTCACCTTTAATCGCTCACTGTCAAAATTACTGGCTCGTAAGGATATGCCTTTTTTTGTAAAAAATGGATTTACCCAATAGAATCCATTTCTCTTTACGGTACCAACATACTTTCCAAATAAAAGAAGTACGCGAGACCCATTAGGTTGCACCATAATAAAACCAAACATAATCACGATGGCCATAAAAACAGATATTCCAAACCATGGATTTTGTAAAATAACAATAGAGGCAATTCCTCCAAAAAACAGTATTAAGAACACTAACAGCATTAAGTATCCATTTGCAGGCACAATAATTTTTTCTTCTTTCATGATATATAATTTAATATGATATTATTTTGATATCATAAAGATATAATGTAAACTAATAATTTCCAAATTTTTAATGAGATATTTTTATGCAACTTTCACTGATTAATCAATCAATATCTTTATAAAACTTAAGAAAGTCATTGTAAGGCTAAAATTAATTTATCACACTTACTAAAAAAATAATGATATATTTAGATTATATAAAAAGTTTCAAATTTACTTATTACAAACAGCACAACAATATTTACTACAACAATCATCTAAATTAAACAACAAATGAAAATTATTTGGAAGTCGAAATATTATTATATTCTAGCGTTTCTAATCATAACATCCTGCTCGAAAAAGAAAGATACGATTGTTGAAACCGACTTTTGTTCACAAATACACAGAAATAATGAGTTGACACTTTCCAAAGAACTTGAAGATGTGGCGCATTTCATGAAAAACAAAACTGGTGTTTATGTCCTTGAAGATGGCAGTGGCTCAATGGTGGCAAGAGCGTGGCTTAGTGAATATGCCGAAAAATCAATTGATATCCAATATTTTATTTTTTCAACAGATAATGTTGGATTAATAGCCTGTGATTATTTAATAAGAGCTGCTGACAGAGGTGTTCAAGTAAGAATTATTGTAGATGACATCATGGTGGATGCCGACATTGAAGATTTATTGACTTTTAGTTCACATAAAAATATCACCGTTAAAATATATAACCCTGGCGTTAATTTAGGTAAGAATATTTTTAGCAAATTAGGTAAGTTTGCCACTGATTTTAGATCTGCCAATCAACGGATGCATAACAAAACGTTCATCGTTGACGGTAAAGTGGTTATTACAGGTGGAAGAAATATAGCTGATGAGTATTTTGACTATGATCACGAATATAATTTTAGAGATCGGGATATTTTATTGCTAGGTAAAGCAACAGAAAAAGTCAATTTGTCTTTTAACGAATTTTGGAATAGTGAATTATGTGATAACGTAAACAATCTATTAGAAGTAGATCTAAACTCAAACTACTCTGAAAACAGATTTGACAACCTTCATGAATATGCCTGCAATCCAGATAACTTTTGGCCACAGGTAAGAAAAAGAATTGAGAATTTACCAGCCACCTTTAAGGCTATTAATAACTCTGGTGATTTAGTTTGGCTGGATGATGTAGAGTTTATTTCAGACTTACCAGGTAAAAATGATGGAAAAAGCGGTCTGGAAGGCGGTGGCATTACTACCAGCGCCCTAATTGAATTGGTAAAAAATGCTAAAGCCACTATTGATATTCAAACACCTTATTTAATTACTACTGAACTGAGCAGAGAACTATTTAAA
>JAHENA010000085.1:0-8467 GCA_024643405.1 Flavobacteriales bacterium
CACAAAAACAAACAGAACTAAATCTAAAACAAACAGAACTAAATTTAAAAGATACAGCACTCAATCTTTCAAACCAACAAAAGGAAAATCAACGTATCGTGATGATTGCCACGGCTATTGCTTTATTTTTAATAGGGTTGTTGGCTATTGGGTTGTTCAGGCGCAATAAGTTTATTCAAAGAACCAAGAAAATTATTGAGGAAGAAAAGAATCGTTCAGATAGTTTATTGCTTAATATTCTGCCTGAAGAAACGGCTCAGGAATTAAAAGTGAGTGGAAAGGTTCAAGCTAAAAAGTTTGATTCGGTAACGGTTTTGTTTAGTGATTTTAAAGGGTTTACCAGTTATTCAGAAAATTTATCGCCGGAAGCACTGGTAAAAACCATTGGATTTTATTTTTCAAAGTTTGATGACATTATAGAAAAATATGGTTTGGAAAAAATTAAAACCATTGGCGATGCTTATATGTGCGCCGGGGGTTTGCCATTTTCATCAGATGATCATGCCATAAAAATGGTAAAGGCTGCCATGGAAATTGCCGAATTTGTGGCTGAGACAAAAAACGATACAACAGCAGTAGATTTGAATTTTGATATACGTATTGGCATTAACACGGGTCCGGTAGTAGCTGGTGTAGTAGGCGCCAAGAAATTTGCTTATGATATTTGGGGTGATACAGTTAATATTGCCTCTCGAATGGAATCTAATTCAGAACCTGGAAAAATCAATGTTTCTGAAAACACCTATGAGCTTATTAAGGAACAATTTGATTGTGAATACCGCGGAGAATTAGAAGTTAAAAACAAAGGCATGATGAAAATGTATTTTGTGAATGTCATAAAAGCTTAGCTTTGTTATTTCATATAAAATAGGTGGTTGTGTTTCAAGTTTTAAATAAATTTTCAATGGGTAGGGCGGCTCTTCCATTAGCTACGCTAACCGCCGTTGCTGTTGCCATAATATTTTACTTAATAAGAGGCAGGTTTTCTCTTTTTTTTCATGGGTGTCTTTTTATATATATCGCCTTCGGCGCCATTAGGACCTATATTGCTTATAAAAATGAAGGAGGCATTGCTCAGCTTTTAAAAGATGCCCTGGTAATTATAGTAGGTATTTTATTGTTGTTTGTTTTAAGCTTGGCACTCGGTTGTTTCTTTAATTAGTAATACTGGCATCAAGAATTTTAAATAAAAAAAGAGATGTATGAGAGTACATCTCTTTTTCGTTAATTAATTTATAAAAAACCTTTTATTACAAAACTTGTTTTATGAGGGAAACAAGCAGGTTTTTTAAACCCTAAATATATCTACCATCTAATTAAGTGAAAATTAAAGACATATAAATTGATATTCGTCAATTTGAAATTAATTGGACATAATAACTTTCAAGATTATTTAGACAATGGATTAGATTTTGACAGAGCCTTAATTTTAGATTTACAAATTTTTAGGAGGTAATTTTTCCAGTTTTTCAACCAATTTACCCACAGTTAAACCTTGTACAATGATTGAAAAAACTACTACTATATAGGTGATTACCAAAAAAAGATCTCTGTGCATTTCTTGGGTTAAACCTAAGGCCAAGGCTATAGAAATACCACCGCGCAATCCTCCCCAGGTCATAATTAGGTTGGTATAGGGAACAAAATCGAGTTTCTTTTTAAAGAAATTAATAGGCATCATTAAAGACGCATAGCGACATAGTAGAATAACAGGGATGGCTAGTAACCCGGCAATAAAATAATTCCCTTCATATACCAGTACTAACATTTCCATTCCAATGAGAACAAAAAGGATGGTATTAAGTAAAATATCTATAAGTTCCCAAAATTTATCGACATAGGTTTCTGTAGTGCCTGACATGGCATTAACGCGCACGGTATCGTTGCCTACAAAAAGACCGGCTGCCACCATAGCTAATGGTGCAGAAAGATGCAATTTTTGTGCTATGGCCGTGCCTACCATAACGGTAGCCAAAGTAATAATAACTTCAATGTCATAATCATCTATTGACTTTAACAACCTATAAGTGATCCATCCTAAAAACAGACCTAAAGCGATACCGCCAATAACCTCTTGGCTAAATAGTTTAAGAACATCACTTACGTCGATATTATCATTACCAAATGAGGCAATCTGGTATAGGGTAAGAAAAACAACCACGCCAATGCCATCATTAAAAAGTGATTCACCTACAATTTTTGTTTCAAGCTTTTTAGGAACCCCCGCTTTTTTCAGAATTCCAAGCACTGCTATTGGATCTGTAGGGGAAATTAAAGCCCCAAATAACAAACAATATATATAGTTAATGTTTAGCCCTAACCAATTAAGGATAAAGAACATGGCTGTTCCTACTAAAAAAGTGGAGACCAGTACACCTAAGGTAGAAAATACTAAAACGGGCCATCTTTGAACCTTTAACTGCTCAAAATTGGTGTGTAGCGCTCCTGCAAACAGAAGAAAGCTAAGCATAATATCTAACAGGACACTTTTAAAATTAATCTGATTAATTATATATTTTTCAGCGTCTAAAAGCCTTGTATCAAAATAGCTTAATGCAAATATGGCTAATGTGAACAGGATGGTGATTACCATTAATCCAATACTATTAGGAAATTTTAAAAACCGGACATTGATATACCCAAAAGTAGCTGATAAAGCAATAAGAATTGTGATGATAAAAAAGTAATCCATGAACCAAGTTATTTTTTTTAAAAATAGTCATTTCAAAATATATTTTAAGATGTAAATACTAGAACATATTCAATTTATAATATAAGATTTCCATTTAATTATAAAAAAGGGCAAAGGTTTGACGGCTCTTTTTTATATTTGGTATTGTGAAGGCATATTACTTTTTTTTAATCTTATTAATTCCTCTGTTCTGTAATTCTCAAAACACTCGGGAGAAAGACAGTATTTTTAACTTATTAAAAACTACAGAAAATCAAGAGAGTAAGGTTTTTTTATATGCTCAGCTATCAAAATTATACAAATCAAATAATCTTGATTCCGCTATTTATTATTCTAATCTAGGGAAAATGTTAGCGGATTCCTTAAAGTTTAATTTGGGAATTGCGGAAATGTCAGCAAATTTGGGAGATTTTTATGTCAGTCAAAATAATTTAGATACCGCGAAAACCTATTACGCAAAGGCCAGAGAATTTTATTCTGAAACGGATAGCTTATATAAGTATACCGAAAATTCCATGAGATTGGGCAATGTGAATTTAGCACAAAATAATTATACCGAAGCTTTAAAATTATATCAGGAGTGCTTAAAAATTTCAAAAGAAAATAATTACAAAGCACTTATTCCTCATCTGTATAATAATACCGGGGCGCTCTACATGGAAATGCAAGATTATGAGGATGCAGAAGCTAATTATAAGAATGCCTACGCTTTGTTTTTAGAAAATAATGACGAACCTGATTCTATGTATCCGCTTTATAATATTGCTTTAATACAAAGCATTATTGGTAATGACGAAGAAGCTATTAACGGATATTTAAATTTAATAAGTTATCATTTAAAAACCGAAAACTGGGTTAGTTTAGCTTCTGTATATAATTCTATTTCAGAAATTTATTTAAAAAACAAAGAAAATAATCGTGCTGTAGAATATCTTGAAATGGCACTAAATGCCATGGAAGATAAAAGAGATTCTTTTAACTCAGGTCCCTCTTCATATTATCAGGCATCCATTTATGCTAATGCCGCTCAAATATATTTCATAAAAGGCAATAATACCAAGGCTAAGAAATATGCAATAAAAGCTATAAAATTATCAAATGAGAATTCTTATAAGTTGAATTTATTTAAAAGTGCCAAAATATTGGGAGATATATATAGTAATGAAAAAGATATTGATTCCTCTTTGGTATATTATAAAATGTACATTAATAGTAATGAAGAGTACCGTGATGAATATGACATCAAGCAGTTAACAAAACTTAAAATGCAAAATGAGTTTGATGAAATCCTTAGAAAAAACGAAATAGAAAGAATATATCAAGAGGCATCATATAAAAACAGAGAAATAAAATATATAGCTGTTGCTGGTTTATCAGTTTTACTAGTTATTATATTGATTTTATTATATCTAAATCAAAAAAATAAAAATGCTAAACTTAAATTAATAGAAGAAAATTTAGTTTTAGAGAAAATTAAACTGAGTCAAGATTTAGAATATAAGAAAAAAGAACTCACCTCCAATATGATGTATTTAATGGAGAAGAATGAATTTATTACAAGCATTTCCAAAAAACTCATTGAGTTAAAACCTGATGCCAAAAAAGATAATAAAGATTTAATTCAGCAAATAATTAATGAAATCAGGCAAAACTCAACCACTAAAATTTGGGATGAATTTGAGGTTAGATTTACAGAAGTGCACGAAAGATTTTACAAAGAACTCCATAAAGCACATCCGGATTTGACACCAAATGAAATTAAAATTTGCGCATTTATCAGACTTAATATGTCTACCAAAGAAATTTCTGCAATCACACATCAAACCGTGAAAACTATTAATATGGCAAGATTTAGATTGCGAAAAAAGCTTAATATTGATAGAGATGAAAACCTTCTTTCATACTTTAAGAGCTTATAAAAAGCTTTAAAAACTCTTCAGTAACTCTTCATTTGATTTTATTAAATTATTATTAAAATACTGTAATACAGATGTTTACTTCATAGTGTAGTACCATTGTAATAGCTCAAGTTCCATTTGTAGCTATTTTGTAATGCTTCCGTGTATTTTTATTAAACTTGAATGAAATATTTTTATACTGAAATTAATTCTGTCTGAATGAATTAATATAAAGTTCTCCAAGAGATTATTATGAGATATTTGAAGAGCTGTAATAACAAAAGTTAGGTATAAAAATATTAGATATGAGAAAAACTTACTTATTAGTATTTGGATTATTTTTTGTAGTTCTGAGTCTTAATGCTCAAGAAAATACTCAAAAAGCCATTGATAATTTTAAAAAATCAACACAAGCAAAAATTACAATTAATAAAAATCTCGGGATACCAAGTTTTGTTAAATTTCCAGTGAATAAACCATTGTATTTAAATGGAAATAGTTTAAAGGAAAAAGTTGATAATTTTTTGGAAACCAACAAATCCATTTTTGCTATTGAAAATGTAAATGAATCTCTGGGGTTAGGTATTATTAATACAGATAATTATGGATTGAAACATTATGTTTTAAAACAATATTATAAAAATATACCTGTTTATGATTCTGAATTACGGTTTCATTTTAATAAAAATGAAGCGCTTAATTCATTGAATGGCAATATCATACCTGACATAAACATGAACACAGAAGTTAATGTTGACCAACAACAAGCCAATAGCATTGCTTTAAAATTGGTGACTGATCAAAATTTAAATTATTCAGGCGCTCCTCTCAAAGTGATTTCAAATAAATTGTATGTATTTCCTAAAGGATTAGCACAAGGTATGGTTACCTCACATCATCTGGCGTATAGAATAGAGGTAAGAAATGATAAAGATGTAAGAGAATATCTTTTCATTGATGCTCATACAGGAAAACTTGTAGAACAGTTTACAGGAATGCCACATGCTTTAAAAAGATCACTCTATGAAGGGGATTTGACTAATAAAGTTTACACAGAAGGCGGTTCAACAGCGGGTTTATCTCAATGGCAAAAAAATGAGGTGGAAACAGCTGGTCATGTATATTATTTTTTTAAAAATGCCTTTAACTTTATTTCTTTTGACAATTCTGATGCAGAAATGATTACAGTAAACAATGATCCGGGAATCAATTGTCCAAACGCCAATTGGAATGGGGTAACCACAAATTATTGTGATGACATGGCTGCTGATGATGTTGTTGCACATGAATGGGGGCACGCTTACACAGAATATACTTGTGGTTTGGTTTATGCCTTTCAATCAGGTTCAATAAATGAAGCCTTATCTGATATATGGGGTGAAACAATTGACCAGTTAAATAACTATGAAGATGTTGGAGAGAACAATACTAAAAGAACAGGATGTAATAGTTCAGACAGGTGGATGATGGGTGAAGATGTTACTGCGGCTGGAATACCTGTCCCTTTTCGTGATATGTGGAATCCTACTTGCTTTGGTAGTCCTGGGAAAGTTAGTGACCCGGAATATTGGTGTGACCCCAATGGTGCAGACAGTGGTGGGGTGCATTATAACTCAGGAATAATAAATCATTTTTATGCACTATTAGTGGATGGAGGTATCTATAATGGGCAAAGTGTAACGGGATTGGGATTTACAAAGGCAGCGCATATTATTTGGAGAGCACAAAGTCAATATTTAACATCAATTAGCGGTTATTCTGAATTGGCAGATGCCCTTGAAGCTGCTTGTAATGATTTGATAGGTGTTAATTTAGAAGGTCTTTCAACAACTGAAACACCAGCAGGCTCATCAGGTAAAATAATTGATATAAGTGATTATAATCAAGTTCTTAAAGCAGTCGCTGCGGTAGAATTACGAGCACCGGTTAACTGTACATTCTTCCCTATTCTTAATCCAATAGCGCCTCTCTGTGATGCTGCTTTTAATAATGCGATTTATTATGAAGATTGGGAAAATGGGATACCTAGCGGATGGACAGTTTCAAATTTTCCAGAAAATCCAAGTACTTGGGAACCTAGAGACTGGGTGATAGAAACAACCTTACCTAAACAAAAACCTGGAAAGGCGATGTTTGCTCCAACACCAGTCATTGGAGATTGTGTCACAGATCTTCAAAATGGAATTCTTCGTTTAGAGAGTCCGACTTTTACCATGCCAAATTATATTAATGGCGATTTTGAATTAGCCTTCCAGCATAGCGTTTCTACTGAATATGGTTATGATGGGGGTAATCTTAAATACAGTTTAAATGGAGAACCCTGGATAGCTATTCCTTCATATGCTTTTTCTGAAAATGGATATAATAGTATATTAACTATCGAAGAGAGTACGAATCCAATGAAAGGAGAAGAAGCTTTTTCTGGTATAGATCAAGGTTCTTATGATTATAGCTCCTGGGGCGTAACAGTAGTGAATTTATCTATTCTGGGAGTTGGACCAAATTCTGAACTCAAATTTAGATGGGAACTTGGTAGTGATGGGTGTAATGGCATTACAGGGTGGTTTTTAGATGATATTGTAATTTATAATTGTTCAGAAGCTTTGGCCATCAATGATGTTGAAGCCTTAAATAATAATATTAGTATTTATCCTAATCCTTCTTCTGGAATTTTTAATATTAAAATGAAGAATCTGGCTGATTTTAAATGTGATGTTTTTGACATCACGGGTAAACATATTATGAGCAAATCAAATAGTCTTAAAAATGATTTTAATTTGGATTTAAGTAATTATTCAAAAGGTATTTACTTCATGAAAATTCAAACTGAATTAGGGTCAACTACAAAAAAATTGGTGGTTCAATAATTAATTTAAAAATTAATAGCAATTAAAGAGACTGATGCATTCAGTCTCTTTTTTTTGCTTCTAAGGCAAATCATAACAAAATACATATTATTGAATGCACATGCTATTAGGTTTAGTTGTTTCTTATTTTATAAATCATTATCAGAAGATTCTAATGTTAAGATTGCACATAATAATAAACAGAGCCTTAATTATTAAGTCTAAAAGGTCTTTGAAGTAATTTTTAATGTTCAGTGTTAAAGATTTAAGGATGTTTTATGTGTGTGATTTAGATCTAATAAATAAGGAAGTCTTGATGGAAGAATAAATTCGGATAATTGGCTCTAAAACTTCCTTAAAAATACTAAATAAAGCTGTGTTTATTCTTGTTTTTATTTATAAAAAAATCACATAAAGTATTGATAAACAGTATGATGTATGTTTTTGTAGTAACATTGTAACGACAGATATTCTGTTTGTAGCTATTTTGTAACGCTTCTTATTATTTAATAAAGGTTTGATTAAAATACTTTTACTTAAAACTAATCAAATTGAACAAATCAAATAAAAAGCAATCCTCAAAATTATCACTAAGAGAAAATGAGGAATTATTAAATCTCGATAAAGAATTGAAAGATTTAATAGACACCAATGAATCTCTAAAAATTGGGATAACTAAAATCTTTAATGAAATAGAGAAAAAAAATAGTACTAACAATTCAAATTAACTAAACATGAAAAACAATTACTTTATTTTACTGTTTATGCTAGCCTTTGTAAATGTTTTTGCGCAGGTTGATGTAAGTATAAATGTAAAAGATGCGATTTCTGCACTTAATATTGAAAGTGCTGATGTGACTCTTGGAGTTGCTACTTTACAAACAGATGCTAGTGGAAATGTAACATTTTCAGGTGTAACAGATAACACTTACGACGTTACCATTAATGCCACTTGTTATGTGGAATTAAGACAGTCACTTACTGTTAGTGGATCTCCAGTAAATGCTAATTATAATTTAAATGCACTTACT
>JAHENA010000085.1:8567-11957 GCA_024643405.1 Flavobacteriales bacterium
TTGAAATTATTTCCAAATCCAGTTGTTGATAACCTAACAATTAAACTAAATAGTTCTTATAACCAAATTGATGTAAAAGTCTATTCAATTTTAGGGCAGTTGGTTAAAACAGTTAAAATCATAAAGAGTCAAGAGTCTAAACTTAATCTTTCAGATTTACAATCTGGCACTTATATGATTAAGATTATTGCAGATGGAAAATCTGATACATCACTCATTGTAAAAAAATAAATAATAATAATAAATCACACCATTTTATGAATGGTGTGATTTTAAATGTATAATTATTATGAAAAGAATATTGTTATTTTTTGTATCACTTTTTTTAGTGTACACCATCCAAGCTCAAACAATTTTGGATGAAGGTTTTGAGACTTGGCCGCTTACTGGTTGGCAAATTCAGAAATTAGGCGTTGGAACTCGAGCGTGGATTAATACTTTTGAAGGTATCACGCATACCGGAAGTGGGTCAGCCTATTCAAATATTGATAATAACTTAGTAGATAATTGGTTAATAAGTCCAGCTGTTAATGTTGTAAATGCTAATTATTTATTAAAATACTGGGAAATTAATAAAGATGTTGGTTATTATAATAAATGTGATATCCTTGTGTCTTCAGTGAGTAACAATCCTTCGAGTGGCGATTTTAAACTAGTGTATAAAGCGAATGCTTTAAATACTGAATTTTGGGAAGAAAGAACGATTGATTTAAGCACTTATGTTGGAAAAACAATTTATGTGGCTTTTAGATATCAAGGTACCTGGCACAAATGGTATATAGATGATGTAACCGTTAGTCCATCAAGTTTTACAGATGGTGCTTTAACACAACTTGTTCAGCCTTCCGGAGTTTCTGAAAATCCAATAATCACTCCTGTAAGTGTTAGGATAAAAAATACAGGAACAACGATTATCAATGATTTTGATGTAACCTGGAACATCAATACAGTAGCGCAACCAACATTTACTCAAACAGCATTAAATTTACAACCAGGACAAAGCACCATTATTGATATTGGTACTTATAATTTTTCAAGTGAAGGTGGCTATAATATAACTGCTAATCTTAATTTAGTAAATGATTTCGAAAGCGCCAATAATCAAGTACAAGGGACTTATGAAATTTCTACTTTTAAAGATGGAGCTATTGTCGCAATCACACCGGAAGGCATGCTGCCAAATTTGGGTAACATTGATGTAAAAGTAGACGTTAAAAATTTAGGTGCCAATGCCATTGACATCGCTGAAATTATATGGTCTGTGGATGGTGTTACTCAAACACCTTTTACGACAACCAGTTTAAATCTGATTTCTGGAACTACCAAAACAATTACAGTAGGACAATATACTTTTTCTGAAGGGCTTCATGAAATTTCAGCAACATTGAATGCATTGGGTGATACTAACAATATAAATGATCAATATCATGCAAAAGCGGCATTCAATACATTTTGGGAAAGTTTTGAAGGTGCGAAATTCCCTCCGGAAGGATGGAGTATTAAATTTGGCACAAAAGATGGACGCAATTTTGGAGACCCTGTTGATGGTGATTATTATTATGTTTCTACCGTAGATAATAATTATTTTGGAGTCATTTCTGACACCTTATTAACGCCCATGTTAACTATAAAAAATGGTGATCATTTCAGATTTTATATCAAAACAAGTCCTGCCCAACCAGCAAATCATAAATTGGTATGGAAAAATGGGACTACAGGTGAAATTAATTTGATTCAGACTATAGCGAACAGTCCTGGAATGAATACCTGGGCATTGAGAGATATTAATATTTCTGCAGCTGCGGGCAATAATTATATTGGAATTATTTCAACTTCAACAGGCGGTTATGGAGAGACCAGGTTTGATTTGTTTACATCTGACGCCAAATTAAGTCAGTTTCAAAACGATTTAGAAATTCTTAATGGCGACATGTATTTTTTAGCAAAGCAAAATACTTCGGAGACTTTTGAATGTAAAATAAAAAATAGAGGCACCATGCCAGTAATAGGGTCTAACTACACCGTAAAACTTATGGAAGCGCCTAATACAGAAATAGCATCTGTGAATGGTGTTAATTTAAATTCATGGGAAGAAGCTACTATTACTATTAATAATACCTTTACTGACATAGGAACAAAGCGGTTATTTTTTAAAATAGAATATGCCGCTGATGAATTTTTAGCCAATAATACGTTTAGAGAGAACGATGTTAGTGTGGTGCCTAATACGGTAGAGATTAGTGCCATTGGTAGTCCAAACGGCTATAATTTGGTCCTTCCTTTTTCAGCAAATGGAAGTACAGACACACTAGGAGAAGATGATATGTCACAAATGTTGTTTTTTAATAATGAATTTAATGCACCTGGTTATGTATATGGTATAGCTTATAAATATGATAATTTTTTAACAGCTGATGCAGTGACACATTATCCATTGAAAGTCTGGATTTCACAAACCACAGTAACAAATTTAGATGGTGGATGGATACCCAATGAGCAATCAATCTTGGTGTTTGATGGGGTTGTGGAAATATTGCCAGGTAATAATAGGGATTTATATATTCCATTTAATCAACCCGTTTTAATCAATGGTATTGAAAATGTGGTCATAAAAAGTTACCAATATAATCCGGAATGGCCGCCTTCAATTTTCAGAATGTACGGTAATAATTTAGGTAGCGGACCCACCCGTTCAATATATTTAGTGGATGTTTTTGAGCTTGATCCAGAAAATCTTCCAACGTATTTTGGTGCCATACCAAGTTTTAGTTTTACAAGATTTGTAGTAGATCCGTCATCATCAAGTTCTGTATTGTCTGGTACAGTCTATAATAATTCCACTAATATGCCTGTGGCAAATGCTACTGTGTCCATCCCAGGGTCCACGATAAAGGCACAAACAGATGTTAATGGTTATTATGAATTTCCTACCTTACCTTATGGAATATATAATTTAAAAACCAGTTTAACAGGTTTTCTTGATAATAACCTAGACGTTGATTTAAATACATCTCCGCAAACACTAGACATTTATTTAGACCCTCGCATAGAACTCCAAGTCGCAGGTTCTGTTTCAGGAGATAATAATGTTGTTTTAGGATTGGAATTAGCGGATATATCCATTTTAAAAGATGGTAATGTTGTTGAAACTGTTAAAACAAACGTTAACGGTGATTTTCTGTTTCCATTAGTTTTTGGGGGTTTTGATTATCAGGTTAAAGTATTTATGTATGGTTATAAAGAGGTAATTATTCCAATATCTGCAATTGATTCTAATATTGATCTGGGAAGCATCATTCTTCAATCGGAATTTATAAGTCCGTTTGATGTCACTGTAAATACTGATGCAAAAACAACGGTGCATTGGAAATCACCAAAACTGAGTAAAAA
>JAHENA010000171.1 GCA_024643405.1 Flavobacteriales bacterium
AAGATATCCAATTTGGGTATCTTTTTTATTTTAAACTAATTAAGTTTTTAATATGAAAAAAGTAACATATTTTTTTATTGGTTTATTTCTGACAGGATTATTAACCTTCGCACAAGAAAAAAATGGGTCTTTAAGCGTTGCAACTAAAACGTTTAACATTGAAAACTGTGTCAATCAATTCAATAAAGAAAATACCATCCCAACAAAAGTGGGGTATCAATACTGGTTTGCTGATAAAGATTTTCTGGATGGCCGGACCCTTAAAATGAGTGTGGTGGCGCCTCATGAAGCGACCCATGAACCTCATAGACATGTGGAAGATGAATTCTTTTTTGTGTTAGAGGGCACTGCAGAATTTTATCTGAATGGGGAAACCGTCACTGGTGGTCCCTATACGAGTTTTTATTGTCCGTCATTTTATGAGCATGGCATTCGCAATGTTGGGGATACTGAATTAAAATATTTGGTTATTAAAAAATATGAAATGAATTAATAATCTTTTTAGTGAAACCTAAATCTTTACGTTAATGAAACCCATCAATACAGCGTTATGTTCCTTTGGAATGAGCGGACACTTATTTCATGCACCTTTTATTTCAGTAAACCCTAAATTTAATTTATACGCTGTTTTTGAAAGGACAAAAAACCTGGCGGAAGCAATATATCCTTCGGTAAAAACATTTAGGTCCTTAGAGAATATGTTGGATGATGAAGCGATTGAATTGGTGATTGTCAATACCCCTAATATAACTCATTATGAATTTGCTAAAAAAGTTATCGATGCGGGTAAGCATCTGGTTATTGAAAAACCATTTACAACAACAACAGCAGAAGCGGAAGAATTAATAGCATTGGCTGAAAAGAAAGGGGTTAAGATGTCTGTATATCATAATCGGCGTTATGATAGTGATTTTAAAACGGTACAGAAAGTGCTGAATCAAGGTTTGCTGGGAGACATTGTAGAAGCGGAGTTTCATTTCGATCGTTTTGTACCCAAATTAAGTTACAAAATACACAAGGAAACACCAACAGAAGGTGTCGGTAGTTTATACGATTTGGGTTCTCATTTAATCGATCAGGCTTTGCAATTATTTGGATGGCCAAAGGCTGTTTTTGCTGATTTGGATACGTATCGTCCTCATTCAAAAGTGGGTGATTATTTTGATTTAAAATTGCATTATCAGTCTCATAGGGTTATTCTTAAATCTAGCTATTTTGTTCGTGAAACCTTACCTGGAAACATATTAAATGGTACAAAAGGCACCTTCTTAAAATCGAAGGCTGATGTTCAAGAAAAGGAACTTCAAGCAGGCAATATGCCAGGAACTCAAAACTGGGGCTTGGAGCCCGAAAATGAAAAAGGATTGTTACATACAGAAAAAGACGGTAAAATTATAAAAGAATATATGCCTGCCTTAAAAGGGGATTACATGGAATATTATGATGGCCTGTTTGAAGCAATTAGAAATAATAATGAAGTTCCTGTAACAGGAATAGAAGCAATGCAAGTCATTCAAGTGATTGAAGCGGCATTAAAAAGTAATAAAGAAAAAAAAGTGATTGATTTATGAAACCAGTAAAAGCAATAATAGTTTTGACGTTTTGTTTTTTGTTAAGTGCAAATTTAAATGCACAAGTTCATAAAAAATACTGGAGGGCCATTACAGAAAGAGAGGAAGGGGCTTGGTTTGGGACCGAAGAAGCAAAAGCCATTGCAGAAAATGTGTTGTTATATCAAAGGGATATTGGTGGCTGGCCTAAAAACATTCAAATGCAAAACCCCTTAACCGATGAAGAAAAGCAAGCATTGCTCAACCTTAAAAAGGATGCGCACGAGGTAACTACCGATAATGGCGCCACCATACAAGAAATGCGTTTTTTATCTAAAATGTACAGACAAATTCCAGATGAAAGATACCAAGTAGCATTTCTTAATGGATTAAATTACCTTTTGGAAGCACAATATGACAATGGTGGGTGGCCGCAGTTTTATCCTTTAAAAAAAGGGTATTATTCACACATTACCTACAATGATGATTCCATGGTTAATATTTTAAATCTATTTAAAAACTTAAAAGATAATACGGGTGTTTATGCCGTTCAGCCAACAGAAGAAATTATTGAGAAAATAAATATAGCTTTTAATAAAGGCATTGCTTGTATTTTAAAAACGCAGTATAAGCAAAACGGCGTATTAACGGCCTGGTGTGCGCAATATGACGAGAATACCTTGCAGCCGGCAAAAGCTAGAGCCTATGAATTGCCTTCACTAAGTGGTAAAGAATCTGCGAATATAGTGGATCTCTTAATGTCTATTGAAAATCCGTCTGAAGCTATTATTAACGCAGTGAATAGTGCAGTTCATTGGTTTGAAAAGGTAAAAATAACGGGTTATAAAATAGAGAGACAATTTAAAAATGGAAGAATTATTGATAAAAAAGTAGTGGCTGATATCAATGCTTCCCCCTTATGGGCTCGTTTTATGGAATTAGATGATAACACACCTTTTTTTTGTGATCGAGATGGCATAAAAAAAGCAACACTGGCAGAAATAGGTGAAGAGCGCAGAAATGGATATGCTTGGTATACTAATGAACCTTTAGAAATGATTAAAAAATATAACCTGTGGAAAGAAAAAAACAACACTTCAAAATCTGAACAGAGCAAATCTCCAGTTGATGAATATAATGTAGTCGTTGCAAAAGATGGAAGCGGTGATTATACAAATATTCAGGAAGCCATTAATGAAACAAAATCCTTTCCATATCAAAGGATCACTATTTTTGTAAAAAATGGGACCTACTATGAAAAAATAAAAGTACACGAATGGAACACCAATATTTCATTAATTGGTGAAAGCAAAGAAAATACCATTATTACTTATGACGACTATTTTGGAAAAATGAATTTAGGAAGAAATAGTACTTTTTATACCTATACCTTGTTAATTGAAGGAGCGGATTTTTTTGCGTCCAATTTAACAATTCAAAATACCTCAGGTGAAGTTGGTCAGGCCGTCGCATTGTCGGTTTTTGCTGATAGAGCAATGATTACCAATTGTAATATTTTAGGGAATCAGGACACATTATATACTTCTGGAGACGGAAACAGGCAATATTTT
>JAHENA010000014.1:0-27000 GCA_024643405.1 Flavobacteriales bacterium
CGCCATGGATTTTGAATCTCTTTTTGCACTTACTATCCCAATCCTGGTTACGATTCCTTTCTTATTGATTTTAATTTTTAAAAGTGCTTTGAAGGATTCAATTGTTAGAATTTTAACACCTGTTTTTTTAATACTGTATATAGTGGTTTTGGGAGACTATTGTTATGGCTTTTATGATAGTTTTCAATCCTCAATTTTTAATGACCAAATTGCTTTTATAATTTCGATCACATTAAGTTTAGTATTAGTCCTATTGAGCTGGAAATATAAACTCATTACATCGAATAAGTTAAAAAACATTATGCTGGC
The DNA here is from genome assembly GCA_024643405.1 of Flavobacteriales bacterium. Classification (GTDB taxonomy): domain Bacteria; phylum Bacteroidota; class Bacteroidia; order Flavobacteriales; family Flavobacteriaceae; genus Yeosuana. The sequence continues at coordinate 310 of JAHENA010000014.1, forward strand.
CATTATATGCTTGCCCATTATTTCATATTTTATTTATGGCATAATCAATGATCTAGATGAATTGAATTATGGTTGTTATGTTATCAGCATTTCTTTAATTTCACTTTATAGTATTACCGTATATACTATTTATAAAAACAGAAATATCAAGAAATTAATTAAAAAAGAATGAGTTCACTATAGCTCAGTCATTTCTTTCGGCTTTTTCAAAGGCTCTAATAGCAGCCACAGCCCAGATGCATACACATACGGCGACAAAAATAGAGAACCAAAATATTATTTCGTTACCGCTCATTTTTAATAAGTTTTATATAAATCATGACTCCCAAAAGTGTGGGTGCCCATAAGCCTACAAAAATACCATGCAATTGATCGCCCGTTAAAAACAAAACTTCTGCAACAACAATGATAAAAACACAAAGTAGTAACATTAAGAAATTAGAAAGACCTAATTTTTTTATTAAATTCATAATTACATGATTTTGAGGTTAATTTATAAAAAACACTAATGAGTTCAAAATATTTTCATGTAAAATATTTTGAACTCATTAGAAAAGTAAGAATTGAAATCCTAAAAATTAATTTTAGGCTTTATTTCTTGAAATATATGGCATATTTTCGATAAGCAAAAAACCCAACGATTGCTAAAAACGCTATAGCTCCAAAAATAAACTTAACACTTACAATTTGGTCACCACTGGCGTATGAATGCAATCCCGCCAGGTAAAAATTAACTCCGAAGTAAGTCATCATGATGCTTGAAAAAGCAACCACGGACATCAGGTTGAATAACCATTTACCCCTAAGCCCAGGAATTAAACGCATATGTAAGACAAAGGCATAAATGATAATGCTAATAAGTGCCCAAGTTTCTTTTGGATCCCAACCCCAATAACGGCCCCAACTTTCATTAGCCCACATACCTCCTAAAAAGTTACCAATGGTCAACATGACTAATCCTACCGTTAAAGCCATTTCATTGATTATTGTCAATTCATTGATATTTACCAGCATCTTCTCTTTATTCTCTTTATTTGTAAAGATCATTAAAAACAAGGCTACAAAACCAAGAATCATTCCTAAAGTAAAAGGCCCATAACTAGCCACTATAACCGCAACATGTATCATTAACCAGTAACTATTTAAAACTGGTTGTAAATTAGCTATAGCCGGATCCATCCAGTTCCAATGGGCTACCATTAAAATCATAGAAGTTACAAAAGCTGTTGAAGCTATAGTAAGATCACTTTTTCTACCAAAAGCCAGTCCAAAAAACATGGTTGCCCAAGCCACATAAATCATAGATTCATAAGCATCACTCCATGGTGCATGTCCAGAAATGTACCAGCGGGTTATTAAACCTGCGGTATGCAATAAGAATAACAAAAGAATGCTTATTTTAAAAATATTAACTGAGATTTGTATTGCCTTACTCCTACTTTTAAATATTTGAATAATAAGTACAACAAATAATAAAGAACCTGCATACATATACCAGCTAAATAGCTTTTTAAATATGTCATATTTATTGTAGAGTACCTCGGTATTAACTTTCTTATCACTTATCATAACAGCTGCTCCATACTGTTTTTGTGTTTTCTTAAAAGCCTCTAATAGCTTATCAGCCTCACTAAAATTTTGTGTTTTTTTCCCTTCATTCAAAGCATACAGATAAGCACGAAATCCATTATTTATAAAATTGCCGTACAGTGAATCTTGTATGTTAAAGTTTTTTGTTCTGTATTCTACAGAAGAAATCCATTTATTGTTCGGATCATTTGGCACAGGAAAAATTCTAAGTGATTTTCCTTCAACCGTGTTATACATTAAATTAACACGTTGGTCAGCCTCTTTAAATTCCTTCTGAAAGGCATTAGGAACTTGGGCTTTATAAGCCTCATCTAAATAAGGAGCCAGTTTATATTCCCCTTTTTCACTAAAGAAATCAGCTAAAGTGGCGAACTTTTCTTCCTTATCTAATCCAATAATTGTGCGTATAGAATCTGCTTTTTTAAGTTTTAAATAAATAATGGGAATGTTATACCAAAGCATCGGACTTTCCTGCATAGAAAGAAATATCTGGTCTGCATCAAATTCTTCATACACATCATTTTTACTTAATTTTCTAAGCATTTCAGAAGCGTAGGTATTAACAGGCATCATTCTTCCACTAAGATCTTGAATAACCAAACGTCCAAATTTATCAGTATGTTCCTTAGGGGTAATATTAGCACGTAAAACCGAGTCCATTTCAACCTTTGTTGGTTTAGAATGGTTGTGACCATCACCCTCAGAATGACCTTGAGAATAGGCATTCAAACCAAATACAATTAATAAAACACCTAATAATTTTGCCTTTTTATCTTTAATATTATTCAATTGATTTTCCAAAAATTTAAATCTGGTAGCCTTACTAAACATAATGGCCATTAAACCAAAGAAAAGCATGAAATATCCAGAATAAGTAACCCAGGTTCCCCAGAAATCATGGTTAACCGAAAGTACAGTCCCCTTTTCATCTGGGTCAAAACTAGATTGAAAAAAACGATACCCTTTGTGTTCAAGAATATTATTCATAAAGATCTTATAATCAAAATCACCAGATTCTTTATCTAAGACCGTTACCTTACTTGAATAAGATGAATAACCACGTTCAGTACCTGGATAACGTTCTGCTTCAAAATCATTTAACTTTATTGAAAAGGGTAATTCTAGAACTTTAGCGCCAAATTGCAGATAAATATCTAATCCTCCTATTTCAACCTTTTTAAAGCCATTATTTAGCCCTTTTCCTCCAAGAACACCTACTGTTTTAGTTTCTCCGTTTGTTTCTATTTTAAATAATAACCCATCTTCATCAAAAGTATTTACTACTTTGGATTTTTCCACAATACCAATATTTCCTTTAATAACTGGTTTTGGAAGCACCATTTGAAAGCTTCCAAAAACGTACCTAGATCTTAAATGTAATGGTTGGATACTATCTTTAACCAATTGTCCTTGCGCCATGGTCGCCATGGTCATATATTCACCTTCAAAAGGTGATTCTATAAAAATGCCATCTTCATTATTGGTAATGTTTATGGCTCCTTTAGTTGGCGAATTTAGACTGAATAGCACATTATGAATACTCATTATCTGCCCATCCTTTAAAAAATGATTATGTGCACCACCATCACCGGCCTCAACAATTTTTAAATAATTTTCTCCATTCTCATCAGGAACAATATCTTCTTCAGCACCTTGAATAAAATTCAATAACTCAATACTGACTGGTTGTTGATCATATTTTGCACTGATAGAAAACTTATTTTTTAACCTCGGAGAAAAATCAACCTCTTTTTCAATGGGTAATCTTTGGGCAACCCCATCAATTTTATAGTCTCCATCGATATAGGCAGTTACATATGTTTTCTGCGATAAGAACTTATTTTCAGTAGCACCTTCACGAATAGCCATGACACCTTCAAAACTGGTATATCTTGTGATAAACGCTCCTAAAATAATAAAAACAAAAGCCAAATGAAGGATAAACGTTGCCCACTTTTCTTTTTTGTAAAGCTTGTATTTAAAAATATTACCGGCGAAGTTTATTATAAAAAACACAAATATGGCTTCAAACCACCAAGCATTATAAATTAATGTTCTGGTATAAGGCGTAGGTGATGTTTTTTGTCCCGCATCTAAAAAAGTACCGGCGATCATAGCACCGGCAAAAACAAGAAATAAAACAGCAGTAAAACGAGTTGAAAAAAGGAAGTTGGTTATTTTTTTTAACATGGCAAATTGATCTTGATTATTCAGCAAATTTAAGGCATTTTGTATAGTTAGAAATGATAATAGTCATAAAAAAAGATGTTAAAACTTTAGGAATTCTTATTTGAGCTTGTTCGAGATTCATAGATATGAAGATAAAAAAAGGTGCTCATTTTTCTGGCTCTGCTTTTAGCGTTTTCAGCATAATCACCAGTGAATAAATCATCTATAGTTTGAAACCATAGATTGAGCCATTTTCCGAAATGTAATTGGCTTATAGTGTGATTGAATTTTTCATCTACTTTCACATGTGCCTTTAAGGGGTTTCCTAAATATTTTCTCTTTAGAAATAAATTTGATTCCCAAAAAGTGGTTAGGCGTTCCAAATGTTCTACCCAATCTTGAATAGTTTCATTAAAAAAAGGACCTAATAATGCATCCTTTCTCACCTTTTCATAAAATGTGGAGACCAATAAAAATACATCGTCTCTCGTTTTAATATCTTTTTTTTCCATATTTATCAAAGATACGTGAATAGGCTTTTATATAACGCTTTACTTACTTATTTTAGCATTATGATTTCGGTAGTTATTCTCGGCGCTGGCAATGTAGCAACACATTTATTTCATGCTTTTTATAAAGCAGAAAATGTAGTAGTCAATCAATGGTTTAATAGAAATTTAAAATCCATTGATTTTTACAAAAATAAGGTAGAGGTAACTAATGATTTATCCTCACTTAAACCAGCAGATGTTTATATTATTGCTGTTAGCGATGATGCTGTTTCAAAGCTTTCCTCTCAATTACCTTTTGAAAATAAACTGGTTGTTCATACTTCAGGAAGTGTTGGGTTGTATGATTTAGATAAAAAGAATCGTCGGGGTGTTTTCTATCCATTACAAACTTTTAGTAAGGATACAGCTATTGATTTTAAAGAGGTACCTATATGCATTGAAACGGCAGATAAAAAGGATTTTAAAATCCTAAAACAACTTGCAGAGGCTATAGAAAGTAGAAACTTTAAAGTGAACAGTGATCAAAGAAGCGCCTTGCATTTAGCCGCTGTATTTGTCAATAATTTTACTAATCAATTGTACAGAATAGCCCATGAAATCACAGAATCAACAGGCACAGAGTTCGATATTTTAAAGCCATTAATTCTTGAAACGGCCCATAAAATTCAAAACTTATCCCCTTATTTGGCACAAACAGGTCCTGCAAAACGAAATGACAAGAAAACTATTAAAAAACATTTAAAAAAATTGGAAAATTCTCCTCACAAAGAAATTTATGAAATACTAACCGCATCAATTCAAAAAACACATGGAAGAAAAAAGTTATAAAGAATATTTAAATCACATTACTACCTTTATTTTTGATATTGATGGTGTATTAACTGACGGTACAGTAACCATTACAACAACTGGTGAGTTATTGCGTAAAATGAATATAAAAGATGGATATGCTTTAAAAACTGCCGTTGATTTAGGTTATCATATTTGTATTATTTCAGGAGGTTCCAATGAGGGGGTTCGTATTCGTTTAAATGGATTAGGCATTACCAATGTATATCTTGGTACGCATAATAAAATAGATCAGTTAAATGAGTTCTTATCAAAATATAACATCAAACCAGAACAGGTGCTTTATATGGGTGATGATTTGCCGGATTACCATGTGATGCAAAAGGTGGTATTGCCTTGCTGCCCTCAGGATGCTGTTCCCGAAATAAAGAATATCTCAAAATATATATCGCATAAAAATGGTGGTTCTGGTGCCGCCAGAGATGTCATTGAGCAAGTGTTGAAAGTACAGGGTAAATGGCATTTAAATTTTAATGCTAAATATGACTAAATTTCGTCATTTCTATTTTTTTGTGAGCGATACTTCTTTAATATTTAACTTTTAGACATTGAACATTTTAAATCTTATCCGCTGGAAAAATCTTGCCATGATGGTATTAGTACAGTGCCTTATCAAATATGGTTTATTTGAACCATTTGGAGTAAGCATATCATTGAACACTTTTCATTTTTTACTTTTAATATTTTCAACACTTTGTATTGCAGCTGCAGGCTATATTATAAACGACATTTACGATGTGGAAACCGATTTTATAAATAAACCTGACAAGATTATTATAGGCAAATCAATTACCGAAAAAACGTCCTATAACCTCTTTATTATTCTAAATGTTATTGGGGTGGGTATTGGTTTTTATATATCATATGCCATTGGTAAAAGTGAGTTTTTTGCACTATTTGTGATTATTTCTGCACTGCTTTATGTTTATGCAAGCTATTTAAAACAAACGTTTTTTATAGGTAATGTTGTCATTTCCTTATTAGTTGGATTAAGCGTTTTAATTATTGGTATTTTTGAATTAATTCCAGCTATGACGATTCAAAATCAAGGAATTCAATTGGCTTTTTTCAGAATTCTCTTAGACTATGCCATTTTTGCATTTATAATAAATGTGATTCGTGAAATAAGCAAAGACATTGAAGACATAGATGGCGATTATAAATCCGGCATGCACACCTTACCAATTGTTATTGGACGTGAAAGAGCATCAAAAGTATTGTTCATATTATCATGGATTCCATTGTTAGCGGTTATTTACCACCTTAATAAAAACTTATACAAACAGCCCATTGCCGTAATATATTATTTGATTTTTATTATAGCACCTTTGCTGTACTCGTGTATTTTAATATTTAACGCGAAAACAAAAAAAGAATTTCATACTATAAGTACACTACTTAAAATAGTCATGCTTTTTGGGATGCTTTCTATTTTATTATATAAATTTATGTTACTATAATAATGATTAAGGAAAAATTAAAAGACTATCACATTATTTTAGCTTCTGCTTCTCCCAGAAGACAATTATTCTTTAAAGACTTAGGAATTGATTTTGAAATTCGCCTTAAGTCTGTAAAAGAAGATTACCCATCACATTTACAGCATGTCGAGATTAGTGATTATTTAGCTCAGTTAAAGGCTGAACCATTTAAAGAAGAATTAAAAAATAATGACATCCTTATTACGAGTGACACTATTGTTTGGCATCAAAATCAAGCGCTTGGAAAACCTATAAATGAAGCAGATGCTTTCAATATTTTAAAGGCCATTAACAATGGCACACATGAGGTAATCACTTCTGTTTGTTTTACTACCAAAACAACACAAAAAACCGTTCATGACATCACTAAAGTAACGTTTAAAAATCTTTCTGATGAAGAAATTAAGTATTATATAAAAACCTATAAACCATTTGATAAAGCAGGTGCTTACGGCATTCAGGAATGGATTGGACAAATTGGAGTCACAAAAATTGAAGGCTCTTATTTTAATGTTATGGGACTCCCAGTGCACTTAGTTTATCAAGTTCTTTCAGAAATGGCACTATGACATCAAATCATTTAAATAATCAAACTCACCTATCTTTGTAATTATATTATAATCCGCTATGAATAATTTTTTTGATACATATACTTTAGAAATAGTAGAAACTATAATTCTTATATTATTTTTTATCATTCTGAATTTTACTCTAAAAAAAATATTAAACGGCATTGGGAAACGTGGTAATATTAATATTGCAAGAATCAAACTCATTGGCAAATACATAACAGTCACCTTAATTTTAATTGCCATTCTCATCGAATCTATTATACTTGGTGCAGAACCCAGTCAAATATTGTTGGTTTTTTCATCCGTATTTGCAGTTGTTGGTATTGGCCTATTTGCCACTTGGTCTATTTTAAGTAACATTACTTCTGGTATCATTATGTTCTTTTCCTTTCCATATAAAGTAGGAGACAAAATCATGATCCATGATAAAGATTTTCCTATTGAAGCTGTGATAGAAGATATTGGAGCTTTTCAACTACATTTAAGATTAGATAATGGAAATTTAGTAACCTATCCAAATAATCTCATGCTTCAAAAAGGCGTCACTCTTATTGAAAAAGATGCTCTTGATGAAGACTACGATTAAAACACTATATTTATAATATTAAGCTATTAAAATGTCTAAAATTAGAACATCATTTTATAAAAAGAAACTAGGATTAAGTCCGGGGTCCATTGTATACACTGGCGAAAAAGAAACACAGGGCCTTTTTATTGAATCTTTTGATTATAATTCTGAATTTGTCGACAAAAAAGTACATGCTCATATTGAAGATGTTTTTCATTTTAAAACCACAAAATCAGTTAGCTGGGTAAATATAAATGGCCTCAATCATGTAGACGCTATTGCAAAAATTGGGAACCATTTTAATTTACATCCCCTTACACTTGAAGATATTGTAAACACCTCTCATAGACCAAAAATAGATGACTATGACAATTATATTTTTATTGTATTAAAAATGATTTACTACGATAAAGATGAACAAATTATAACTGAACAAGTCAGTTTTATACTTGGTGAGAATTATGTTTTAAGTTTCCAGGAATCTGAAGGTGATGTTTTTGATACTGTCAGAGATCGTATAAGTTTGGCAAAGGGTCGCATAAGAACTTTAGGTTCTGATTATTTATTATATGCGCTTATAGATGCTGTAGTTGATCATTATTTTATTGTTATAGAAACAATGGGTAATAAAATTGAAGATCTGGAAGACAACTTATTTACAGGGTATTCTCAAGAAGAAATAAGCATACAAATTCAAAATTTAAAACGAGAAATACTTAAAGTACGTCGTGCCATCTTTCCATTAAGGGAAATTATAAGTAGAATTGAAAAAAATGAAAATAATTTTATTCAAGACAAAACCATTCATTATTACAGAGATATTTATGATCATGTCATACAAGTATCTGAAAACATAGAGATTTACCGAGAAATGATCTGGGGTCTTATGGATATGTATATGACCACCATTAGTAATAAAATGAATGAGGTCATGAAGGTGCTTACCGTAATTTCGACCATCTTTATTCCCTTAACGTTTATGGCTGGAATCTATGGAATGAATTTCGATTATATACCCGAACTGCATTTTAAATACTCCTATTTTATTTTGTGGGTGATAATGATTGTTTTATTTTTCTCTATGCTTTATTATTTTAAAAAGAAAAAGTGGTTTTAGTTTTAATTTTATTTCGTTAAAGAAACATTAAAAGTAAGGCCTTGGCTGGTTTCTTTTTCTATATTTGATTTTTACCTAACTTCAAAAAATGATGCAAAAACATATCTTTTTTCTGCTATTTATATTTTCAATTCCATTTTCCAATCAAGCTCAACAACCCAAAAAACCGAATGCTTCAGAGATTTATGAATCCATCCAAAAACTAAATTTTTTAGGATCCGCATTATATATCGCAGCACATCCAGATGATGAAAACACAAGACTTATTGCGTATTTATCAAATGAAGTTAAGGCTAGAACTGGCTATTTGGCGTTAACAAGAGGTGATGGCGGACAGAATTTAATTGGTCCGGAAATAAGTGAATTGTTAGGGGTCATTAGAACTCAGGAATTATTGGAAGCGAGAAAAATTGATGGTGGAGAGCAATTTTTCACAAGAGCTAATGATTTTGGGTTTTCAAAACATCCAGATGAAACTTTAGCCATTTGGAACAAAGAAAAGGTTCTTAGTGATGTGGTGTTGGCAATAAGGAAATTTCAGCCTGATGTTATTATTAATCGGTTTGACCATAGAAGTCCTGGCAGTACACACGGGCATCATACCAGTTCAGCAATACTAAGTGTTGAAGCCTTTGATTTGGCTAATAATCCTCAAGTGTATCCTGAACAACTGAATCAAACAAGTCCATGGCAACCACGGCGTGTATTTTTTAATACCTCCTGGTGGTTTTATGGAAGCCAGGAAAATTTTGATAAAGCAGATAAAACTAATTTATTAAGCATCGATACAGGTGTTTATTACCCTTTAAATGGATTGAGCAATCCCGAAATTGCGGCCTTAAGCAGAAGCAAGCATAAATCTCAAGGATTTGGAAGTACAGGAAGCCGTGGAGAAGAAATAGAGTATATTGAACTCATTAAAGGTGATTTACCTTCAAATAAATCAAATATTTTTGACGGTATTGATACAACCTGGAATCGTGTAAAAGGTGGTTCTGCTATTGGAAATATTTTATCAAAAGTTGAAGCAGATTTTGATTTTACCAATCCATCCGCATCCATTCCAAAATTGGTTGAAGCTTATAAATTAATTGATAAATTAGAAGATTCACATTGGAGCACTATAAAGTCTAAGCAAATAAAAGAAATTATCGCAGCATGTGCTGGTTTATACCTAGAAGCCGTTGCAGACACTAATCATGCGACACAAAATTCAGAAGTCACTATTGCTATTGAAATGATTAACAGGAGTGATGCCAATATTATATTCACTGGGTTAAAGTTAAAAGACGACATCCACAAGAACGACTATAATCATCTGGTTTTGGAAAATAATAAAAGAGTGCTTTTAAAAGACACGTTGTTGATTTCTAAAAACCAAGAACCAACAACACCATATTGGTTGACTTCTAAAGGAACATTAGGCATGTATACAGTAACCAATTCAAATGACATAGGTTTACCCGAAACGCCTGCTATTTATAATGCCATTTTTCAATTAGAGATTAAAAACACCCCAATTGAATTCACAAGACCCATGGTTTATAAAACAAATGATCCCGTTAAAGGCGAAGTTTACAAACCATTCGTAATCATACCAGAGGCTTCGGCAAAATTCACTGAAAAAGTAATCGTTTTTAGCAATGACCAACAAAAGGAAGTTCCTGTCATTGTGAAAGCGGGAAAAGATAAATTAGATGGATTTGTTTCTATAGCACATCCAAAAAATTGGAGTGTCTATCCTGAAAAACAAACTATTTCAATAGCGCACAAAGGTGAAGAGCAAACCGTTTTGTTTACTATAGTTCCTCCGAAAAATCAAAATGAAGGACTGATAACGCCCATGGTTCATGTTGGTGATCATATTTATACCAGAGAACTTATTGAAATAGATTATGAGCATATTCCGTTTCAAACCGTTTTATTACCAAGCGAAAGCAAAGTGGTCAGATTAGATATTCAAAAGAAAGGTGAAAATATTGCTTACATTGAAGGTGCGGGCGATGTGATACCTGAAAGTTTAAGACAAATTGGCTATAATGTGGTTACTATTGCACCAAAAGATATTAATGAAGAAACGTTAAGCAGGTTTGATGCTGTTGTTGTTGGAATCAGAGCTTACAATACCGTTGAAGACTTAAGATATAAACAACAAATATTATTCGATTTTGTTGAAAAAGGCGGTAATATGATTGTTCAATACAATACAAACTCAAGATTAAAAGTGGATGCCTTGGCACCATTTGATTTGGAGCTTTCAAGAGATCGTGTGACTGATGAAAATTCAGAAGTCAAATTTTTAAACCCTGGTCATTCCTTATTAAATTATCCAAATACAATTACCCAAAAAGATTTTGAAGGATGGACTCAAGAACGTGGATTATACTTCCCTGATAAATGGTCAAGTGACTTCACTCCTATTTTATCCATGCATGATAAAGGAGAAGCTCCCAATGATGGTAGCTTATTAGTGGCAAAACATGGGAAGGGTTATTATATCTATACAGGCTTAAGCTTTTTCAGAGAATTTCCAGAAGGAGTGTCTGGCGCCTACCGATTATTTGCTAATATGCTCTCTATAGGTAAAGAAAACCTCAAACTGGAAGCTAAAATAAACGATTAAGGATGGACCAAGAGAAGCAACATAAAGAACCTTGGTTAAAACTATATTCAATTCTATTAATTGCTAATCTGGTCTATATCATCATCTTTTACCTAATCATGAAATCCTTTTAAAGATGCAGAATTTAAATTGGATAGATTGGGCTGTTTTAATTACTACGTTATTAGCTATTGTTTTGTACGGAACGTGGCAAACGCGAGGAAGTAAAAATGTCAAAGATTATTTAAAAGGTGGCAACACTTCAAAATGGTGGACCATAGGCTTGTCAGTCATGGCCACCCAGGCAAGTGCCATAACCTTTTTATCAACACCTGGTCAAGCCTTTAATGATGGGATGGGTTTTGTGCAATTCTATTTTGGCTTACCAATAGCTATGATCATTATTTGTATGGTTTTTATTCCATTGTATTACCGACTTAACGTTTATACCGCTTATGAGTTTTTAGAAAACAGATTTGATTTAAAAACCAGAACTTTAACTGCTATTCTATTTTTAATACAACGCGGATTAGCAGCAGGAATAACCATTTTTGCACCTGCCATTATTTTATCTGTTGTTTTGGGATGGGATTTATTGACTCTTAATATTGTCATAGGTTTTTTAGTAATTATTTATACCGTTTCTGGTGGAACCAAAGCGGTTAATGTGACTCAAAAACATCAAATGATAGTCATTTTTATAGGCATGCTGGTAGCGTTCTTTATCATTGTAGACAAACTCCCCGAAGACATAACTTTTTCTAAAGCCCTTGATATAGCTGGTGCAAGTGGTAAAATGAATATTCTGGATTTTAGCTTTAATTTAAATAACCGCTATACTTTTTGGAGTGGTATCATTGGTGGTACTTTTTTAATGCTTTCTTATTTTGGAACCGATCAAAGTCAGGTACAACGGTATTTATCGGGCAAATCAGTTAAAGAAATGCAACTAGGCTTACTATTTAATGGATTACTAAAAGTTCCTATGCAGTTTTTCATTTTATTGGTAGGTGTCATGGTTTTTGTATTTTATCAATTTAATGAAGCGCCTTTAAATTTTAACCCAACGGCTACTGAATTGGTTTTAAATTCTGAATATAGTTCTGATTTTAAAAAGCTTCAGCAAGAGCAACAAGAAAATTTTAATAACAAACAACTACAGGTTAGAAATTTTGTTGCTGCACATCCTACCGAAAATAGTTCTCCTTCAATGGTATCAGCAAATAAATCCAATACTGAAATTAGGAATCAGGCAAAAATATTGATTGATAAAGCTGCTGAAAAACAAAATATTAAAGTTGAAAGTAATGACAAAGATTATGTGTTTATCTACTTTATTTTAAACAATTTGCCTCGTGGATTAATTGGGTTACTTCTTGCCGTTATTTTAAGTGCCGCTATGTCGAGTACTTCCAGTGAATTAAATGCCTTAGGATCAACAACCACTATTGATTTATACAAAAGAAATACTTCAGAGAAAACAGAAGAACAAATGGTAAAGGCCTCTAAATGGTTTACATTCGCCTGGGGAATTATAGCTATTAGTGTGGCTTGCATAGCGAATCTTTTTGAAAATCTCATCCAGCTAGTCAATATAATAGGTTCTATCTTTTATGGGAATGTTTTAGGAATTTTCCTGATTGCTTTTTTCTTCAAACTTATTAAAGGACAAGCGGTCTTTATTTCAGCTATCACGACACAAATTATTGTTATTGGTCTGTTTTTTTTAAATCAATATCACATTATTAACCTTCCCTTTTTATGGTTAAATTTTGTAGGATGCATTTTAGCAATCCTGTTCGCTTTGATAATAGATTATAAAAGAATTTCTACAACAGATAAAACTATACTCACTTTTTTAATTATATTATTTTCATGTTTTAGTTATTTGATTTTAAAAAACTCTAACCTTTTATAATTTATTAAAGACTAAAAAAACATATGGAACAAAAAGTAAAAACCATACGTTGGGGCATTATAGGCTTAGGAAATATAGCTCATAAATTCGCTCAAGATTTAATTAAAATTAAAGATGCACAATTATATGCTGTAGCCTCAAGAACTCAAGAGAAAGCAGCTGCATTTGCTTCTAAATATGGGGTTTCACAAATCTATAGTAGTTATGAAGCATTGGTTAACGATACTAATCTTGATGCCATATATATTGCAACACCTCATGCCTTACATAAAGAAAACACCCTATTGTGTTTAGAAAAAGGAATCGCCGTTTTATGTGAAAAACCTTTTGCCATGAATGCTATTGAAGTGGATATAATGATTGCTAAGGCCAAAGAGAAAAAGGTGTTACTTATGGAAGCCTTATGGACTAGTTTTTTACCTCATTATCAATATGTTCTAAAGGAACTAAAAAACAAAACCTATGGCGACCTTTTAAAAATGGAAGCATCTTTTGGTTTTTTTAGAGAATTTAATAATGAATCCAGACTCTTTAAAAAATCATTAGGTGGTGGCAGTCTTTTAGATATCGGTATCTACCCTATTTTTGCAGCTTTATCCGCCATAGGAAAACCTGAATCCATTGAAGCAGAGGCTACTTTTTTTGATAATGGTGCTGATTCGTCCTGCAACATGACATTCAATTATAAAAATGAGGTGAAAGCTTCTTTAAAAAGTTCCTTACTTGAAGACTTACCAACCGAAGCGATTTTTTATTGTGAAAAAGGCACTCTCAAAATAAATAAGCAATTCCATTGTCCATCTACATTAACAATTACTGTTGATGGGAAAGAAGAAAATTTAGATTTCAAATATCAATCAATAGGTTATAACTATGAAGTTGAGCACTTTAATGAGTTATTACGACAAGGAAAAACTGAAAGTCCTGTTATGTCTTTTAAATTTAGCCAAGAATTAATAGCCTTGTTAGATGAAGTAAGAACCATTATCAATTTAAAATATTAAACTATTGAAAATTCCTACTCAAGAATTGTTTATTTTATAGTATGAAGTAAAAAAAAGCGCAACTTTCGCCGCGCTTTTTTAATTATACAATGATATTCAAATTACATTTTCGCCCATTCCTGAAGCGACTCAGTGTTCATTTTAACATAATCAGCATTACCCGCTTCTTGAGCTCCTACTAATGATTTTTTGGCAGCCTCAATAGCAGCTTCCTTATTTCCTGCTTTAGCGTATATTAAAGACTGTTGTCTTAATTGCCAAAATGCTGGTTTCTCAGTCATAGACATCGCTTTTTCCATCCATTCTTGTGCGGTATTAATATCTTTATTTTCTTGAGAATAATAAACTGCTGCTGCGTAATAATCATTTGCAGTTGGCGTACCATTCATAGCATCATTAATACTTGCTAAAACTTTATCATCCGTTGGCACTCTAAATTCTACGCCCACATAAACATTTTCCCACATCATACCTAAAGTTCCTCCACCACTGCTCAAATTATCAAAACTCATAGTAAACGTTTCTATTTTCATTGGTAACGGATAAGCTTCTGCAGTCACTTTAGCAGCCACTTTCGCATCATCCCATTTTTGAGGTGTTCCCCAATTGTCTGTATCACTATAGAAAACAACTTCCCATGATTTTTCACCAGGTGTCGCATAAATAGCGTAAGATCCAGCTTTTAATGTTTTATCTCCAACACTAAAATTATCACTAAACGTAACTTTTGTATTAGCATTGGCCCCTAAACGCCAAAGCGTGCCGTAAGGTACAAGGTCACCAAATATCGTTCTTCCTCTCATATTAGGTCTGCTATACTCTAAACTGACATCTGTTAATCCTACTTTTTGATCAATCTTTGCGGACGGACTAGGTTGAGGTGTTACAATCTGTGCATTTACCATTAATGTAACGGTAAATAATGCAATAAATAGCTTAATTTTTTTCATAAAAAAGTGTTTGTGTTATGGTTATCAATAGAATTTTTATAAAATTAAAGATTTAAATCCCTTAAAAATGTTAACAAATCCTTAAATCTAATTTATTTGTTCACATTAATTTGCTTCATAATGTCTTCAAGCATTTCCACTTGTACCTGCTGAATCGTTAAAAGCTCTTGTTGCTGATGGATAATTAAATGATCCAATTTTTCGTGTAACATTCTGATCTCTAATTCTGATTTTAAATTTATCATATAATCTTGCTTAGAGCGCTCTCTATCCTTTTCTTCTTGTCTGTTCTGACTCATCATAATAACAGGCGCTTGTAATGCGGCTAAACATGATAAAATCAAATTTAATAATATAAAAGGGTAAGGGTCAAATCCTTTATTCACCAAGAAGATTATATTTGACGTAATCCACACGCCAATAAAAACCCCAAAAATGATAATAAACTTCCAGCTACCTCCAAATGTGGCAATATGATCTGCTAGCCGTTGTCCGAAAGTAAAACTTGATATATCGGTCTCCTTTCCTAATTTACTTGTAATAGTCACTTGGTTTTGCAACGTCTTTAAAACATCTTCCTCTAACTCATTAAGTTCCCCTACTTCATTTACTAAATATTGTGCAATATATTTTTGCCTATATTGATTCAATTCAGAAATAGATATTAAACTTTTGCTATTAAATTCAGGAACGTCATTTTTAATCAAATTAAAGATTGATTTTCTAATGGCTTTGGCATGAACTTTTTCAGTTTCCTGAAACTCCTTTTGTGATATACTACTGACAAATGTTTTCATATTAGATAATATGTGCTAAAAAGAATCTTAAAAAGTTAAATATTGAATCAATTTAACAGCATGTAAACGCCAATACCAGCCGCATACCCCAAAATAGCTAGAACAGAAATTCTCTTCAAATACCAGATAAAATCAATTTTAAATATGCCCATAATGGCCACGCCTGCTGCCGACCCAATTATTAAAATACTGCCACCAGTTCCTGCACAAAACGCCAACAATTCCCAAAAAGCACTATCCACCGGATATACTTCCAGAGAATACATACCCATGGCTCCTGCTACAATGGGGACATTGTCAATAATTGATGAAAACACACCAATTAAAGTATTTATAACGTAAATATTATCAAAAGTCCTGTCGAGCATCGTTGACAGCTGTAATAAATGACCGCCTACTTGCAAGGCTGCAACTGCCATTAAAATACCTAAAAAGAATAAAATACTGGGGGTATCAATTCGTTCAATGATTCCAGCAATGGACAAGGATTTTTTTTGTTCCTCGTTTTTATTTCTATGCAAAATCTCAGTAGTTATCCAAATAATACTGAGACCGAACAAAATGCCCATAAAAGGAGGCAAATGAGTCACAGTTTTGAATATGGGCACAAAAAGCAAGGCACCTATTCCAATAAAGAATATCAATCTGCTCTCAAATTTATTAGCCAATCCGCTTTTCATGTCATCGGAACCCTCTTCGGCTGTCTCTTGTATAAAATCTCCTTTTAATTTAAAACTTAAAAATATAAGCGGAACAATCATGCAGATCAAACTAGGAATAAAAATTTCTGTAACAATATTAGTCGCCGTTACCTGACCACCAATCCAAAGCATAATAGTAGTGACATCTCCAATTGGAGACCAGGCACCACCAGCATTGGCAGCAATAATAATCATTCCAGCAAAAAGCCATAAATCTTCTTTGTTTTTTATCATTTTTTTCAACAAGGTGGCCATAACAATGGCTGTTGTTAAATTATCTAAGGCGGCTGATAGGAAAAAGGTTATAAAGCAAAGCACCCATAACAATTTAATTCTGCTAGAAATTTTTATGCGATCTGTGATAATAGAAAACCCTTCATGAGCATCTATAAGCTCAACAATGGTCATCGCTCCTAGTAAGAAAAATAAGATTTCAGAAATTTCACCTACCTGAGCCAATAACGACTCCGTTATAAAATCAATAGAATGTGTTGGAGAAATTGTAGTGAAGATGGTATCTCGTCCAAAAATGAGTAATATCCAGCAAATAACTGCAATCAGAAGTGCAGAAGCGGTTTTGTTTATTTTAATGACATGCTCAGTTGCAATAGCCATATATCCTATTGCAAATACTAAAATGATTGCTACATACATAATTTCTCAAAAATTTAAAAGGATAATTACTTTAAAAATAGACTATTTTTAAATTGCTTAAATAACTATTTGCTATTATTTTCTATTCTTAATAGTTAATGCAAATCCAACCCAATCTTTTATTGATTTTATATTTATTTTTTGAGTCTTTTGAGTCTTTCAGATCATCCAATTCAATCCTAAATAAATCGTTGACAATTTATTATGTTAAATTTTGTTTAACTTTTTACATTTTTTCTTAAACATTTTATATCTTTACAACCTAATTTGACACACATGGCAAAACAAAAAAATATTAGTGAACAGGACATCTTAGCATTTTACATGGATTATGTATTAGCACATAATAAAAAACCTGTTTCAGTTTACCACTTCGCCAAAACAAATAGTTTTGATGAATCAGTATTTTATAATTTTTATGGGTCATTTGAAGCACTTGAGAAAAATATTTTTAGAGTCTTTTTTGATAATACATTGAGCGCATTAGAGGCCAGTGAATCATATGACACCTTTGACGCAAGAAATAAACTTTTGAGTTTTTATTTTACCTTTTTTGAAAATCTTACCGCTAACAGAAGTTATGTGGTATATGCGTTAAAACCTCAAAAAAATAATCTTAAAGGTGTTTTAGTTTTATCTGAATTAAAGAAAAGTTTTAATAAATATATTTCCAATTTAGATATTGAAACCTTAGACATTAAGGAGGAACGTATTGAAAAAATACAAATTAAAGCGCTTCAAGAATCAGCCTGGATTCAATTGATGATGACTTTAAAATTTTGGTTGGATGACACGTCAGCTGGCTTTGAGAAAACTGACATTTTTATAGAAAAATCAGTTAATACCAGTTTTGATATATTAAATATTGCCCCTTTGAAAAGTGTTATTGACTTTGGGAAGTTTCTTTTCAAAGAGAAAATGCATATGAACTAATTTACTAATATGAAAACCATAGATAAAATCCCTGTTACGAAAATTCAAAGAGCCACGAAGTTAGTGTCAACTGGTGCTAAAGTGGGCGTTAATTATTTGAAGTATTATGGTGATAAATTAGTGAATACAGAGGTTGAAGCCAAGGAACGGCTAAATAAAAATAATGCAGAAGATATTTATGACGGATTAAAACAATTAAAAGGTAGTGCCCTTAAAGTTGCTCAAATGCTTAGTATGGAAAAGAGTATTCTTCCGCAGGCATATGTTGACAAATTTTCTTTAGCACAGTTTTCTGTGCCGCCATTATCACCACCACTGGTTTTAAAAACATTTAAAAAATATTTTGGTAAATCACCAAATGACCTATTTGATTCCTTCAACACAACTTCCGTGAATGCTGCAAGTATTGGTCAAGTACACCTTGCAGTAAAAGACGGGAAAAAATTTGCTGTGAAAATCCAATACCCGGGAGTTGCCCAGAGTATTGCGTCAGATCTTGCTATGGTTAAACCAATTGCTATGAGCATGTTTAACATTAAAGGTAAAGACTCCGATAAATACTTTAAGGAAGTTGAAGGAAAGTTATTAGAGGAAACAAATTACCTGTTGGAAATTAAACAAAGCCAAGAAATTGCTTTGGCATGTTCTCAAATTTCCAACATGGCGTTTCCCCATTACTATGAAGAATTATCTTCAGACCGCATTATTACCATGGATTACATGGAAGGTGAACACTTATCTGAGTTCACAGCCTATAATACTGATCAAGAAAAGGCCAATAAATTAGGACAAGCTTTATGGGATTTTTATATGTTTCAAATTCATAAATTGAAAAAAGTACATGCTGATCCACATCCTGGAAATTTTCTTGTTTCAAAAAAAGGGGAACTTATTGCACTTGATTTTGGATGTATGAAATCCATTCCAGACGAGTTTTATGTGCCATATTTTGAATTGGCCGAAGAAAAAAACATTAATAATCATGACTATTTTGTTTCTAAATTATATGAATTAGAAATATTACGTGAGGACGACTCCAAGGAAGAAATTGAATTTTTTACTAATATGTTTCATGAAATGTTGAGTTTGTTTACACAACCATTTCATAATGAATATTTTGACTTTTCAAACGGTGAATTTTTCGGAAAAATAGCAGAATTAGGTGAACGCTATTCTAAGAACACTGAATTACGTAAAATGAATGGTAACAGAGGTTCAAAACACTTTATTTATATTAACAGAACCTTTTTTGGTCTGTACAATTTGATGTTTGATCTTAAAGCCCAAAACATTAAAATCAATAATTTTAAAAATTTATAAGAATGCTTCATTTCTCTAAAGACGCTATAGATGAAATGCGCCATTTATATAAAATTAATTTGATTAACAGTTGCTCAGGCTATAAATCGGCAAATCTTATTGGGACAAAATCTCAAAGTGGTATTAGTAATGTAGCCATATTCAGTTCTGTTACACATATTGGTTCCAGTCCGGCATTACTAGGGTTTTTCTTAAGACCAACAACGGTTATCAGAAATTCTTACGAAAACATTAAGGAAACGGGCTTTTTTACTATCAACCATGTTCATGAAGCTATTTTACAAGACGCACACCACACCTCGGCCAAGTATGATAAGTCTCTTTCAGAATTTAATTTTACCGCGCTAAAAGAAGAATATAAAGGAGGTTATTTAGTACCTTTCGTAAAAGAGGCGCCTGTACAGATGGCTATGAAATTTATTGAAGAGTATCCTATAAAAGCGAATGATACCATTTTAGTTATAGGCGAAATTTTAGATTTGTACATTGCTGATGATTTGCTGGAAGTAGATGGTTTTGTGAATTTATCAAAAGCGAAAGTAGCCTCTATTAATGGTTTAGATGGGTATAGCATTCCTAAACTAAAGACAAGATTAGAATACCAGAGACCAAAAATCTAATATAAAACCAATTTTAAGGTTTACATCTGGTACTTAATTAATAAATTAAAACCGATGAAAATTCTCGTAACTGGTGCCACAGGATATATTGGCAAAAGATTGATTCCTTTATTAGTAAATGAGGGACATGACGTTGTTTGCGCCGTAAGAGATAAACTTCGCGTTAATAAACAGTATTTAGACGATGAACATATTGAATTTGCAGAAGTAGATTTTTTAAATCTTGAATCTTTAAATAATATACCTAAGGATATTGATGTTGTTTATTATTTAATTCATTCTATGTCCAATACTTCAAAAGACTTTGAAAGTATGGAAGAAAGATGTGCTCTTAATTTCAAAACGGTTATTGAAACTACGCAAGCGAAGCAGGTTATTTATTTAAGTGGTATTACGAATGAAGAAATATTATCAAAACATCTTCGCTCTCGTAAAAACGTTGAAGAAAACTTGACTTCTAAAAAATATGCCTTAACTACTTTTAAAGCAGGGATTATAGTGGGTTCTGGTAGTTCTTCATTTGAAATTATAAGGGATTTAGTAGAAAAACTTCCGGTCATGATTGCTCCAAAATGGTTAAACACAAAAACCCAACCTATTGCGGTGAGAGATGTGTTAACCTATTTAAATGCCGCAAAAAATAATGAATCTCTTTTCAATAAATCCTTTGATATTTTTGGACCCGAAATACTTACTTATAAAGACATGTTACTGCAGTTTGCACAAATTCGTAAACTGAAAAGATATATTATTACGGTTCCAATAATGACGCCCAGATTATCATCATACTGGTTATATTTTGTAACATCCACATCTTATAAACTCGCAGCTTCTTTGGTAGACAGTATGGGTATACAAATAATAGGTCATCCAAGTGATATCAATAATATGCTCAATGTGCATCCATTAACTTATAAAGAAGCGGTAGAATTAGCCTTCGAA
This sequence comes from Flavobacteriales bacterium, assembly GCA_024643405.1. Classification (GTDB taxonomy): domain Bacteria; phylum Bacteroidota; class Bacteroidia; order Flavobacteriales; family Flavobacteriaceae; genus Yeosuana. Next base: position 21,609 of record JAHENA010000014.1, read on the forward strand.
AAAATTGAGCAAAATAGCATTGTTTCCAGCTGGAAAGATTCCATGATAAGTAGTGGACGCTTAAAAGACAGTATGCATAAATATGTCAATGTTCCAAAATTTGGGTGCTATACAGATTATAAAGAGCTGCCAGTTTTTGATGAAGAAAACACACTCAATAAAGTCTGGGCTATTGGTGGTGAAACAGGTTGGTATTACGGCAATGTTTTATGGAAATTAAGAGGCTATATAGACAAATTATTTGGTGGCATTGGTTTACGTCGCGGCAGAACGAGTCCCACAGAACTTCATGTTGGAGATGCGTTAGATTTTTGGAGGGTTATTTTTGCCGATAAATCTAAAGGGAAACTATTACTTTATGCTGAAATGAAGCTTCCGGGAGAAGCTTGGCTGGAATTTAAAATTGAAGATGGTCTTTTAAAACAAACCGCTACCTTCAGACCTAGAGGAATTATTGGTAGATTGTATTGGTTTAGTGTCTATCCGTTTCATGGATTTATTTTTAATGGAATGATTAAAAAACTTATAAATGTCTAAAATCTTAAAAGAACATTTACCAAAAAAAATGTGTCCAGTATGTCTATTACCTTTTACATGGCGAAAAAAGTGGGAAAAGGACTGGATAAACGTTATATATTGCAGTGAAAGATGCAGACGAAACAAAACAGTATAGCTTTAATTTGGTTTAAAAATAATTTAAGAGTTCAAGATAATCTAGTTCTAAACACAGCTCTTAACAGCCATAAACAGGTTCTGGCACTTTATGTGCTCAATCTTAAAGATTATCATGAAACAGCATACGGATTTAAAAAAGCAGAGAAATTCAGAGCTCAATTTTTGCTTGAAAGTCTTACAGATTTAAAACAAAATCTTAAAAAGTTAAACATAGAACTTTTCGTTTTTTTAGAAAATGCTTTATGTGAGATACATAATTTGATTGACGCTTATAATATAACTTCTATCTATAATCAAAAAGAATGGACATCAGAAGAACTTATTGAATTAGAGAGGGTTAAAAAGGAGGTTCCTGAAACAGTTACCTTTCATGAAATATTTGACCAATTTTTATACCATCCAGATGATATTGACATTGAAATAAATAACATACCAGAAGTATTTACAAACTTTAGAAAAAAGGTTGAAAAATATAGTTTTGTAAGACCAACTGTAGAAAACAAACTTTTAAATTCTATTATACCTATTGAGAATAATACTCAAATTCCAACTCTTGAAGATTTGGGATTTGAAACATTTCAAAATAATAGCCATTCAGCCTTTCCTTTTAAAGGTGGAGAAACCCAAGCACTGAAGCGCCTATATGATTATTTTTTTACAACAAAAAATATAGGTGATTATAAAAAGACGAGAAACGAGTTAATGGGCGCTGATTACAGTTCCAAATTTTCTCCTTGGTTAGCAAATGGAAGTATTTCTGCAAGAACCATATTTTGGCAACTAAAAAAATTTGAAAAAGAATTTTTTGAAAATGAATCGACCTACTGGCTCATTTTTGAACTAATATGGCGCGACTATTTTAAGTATATCAGCTTGAAACATGGAAATAAGATTTTCAAAATTGGTGGTATTTTAAATAGACTTTACCATTGGGATAATGATCCTAAATTAATTCAAAAATGGATTAATGGGAAGACATCATCAAATTTTGTTAATGCTAATATGTTGGAATTAAAAAAAACCGGTTGGATGAGCAACCGTGGCAGACAAAATGTAGCTTCGTTTTTTGCTAAAAATTTAAAATTAGACTGGAGAATTGGTGCGGCATATTTTGAAGCCTTATTGCTAGATTATGATGTGCATAGCAACTACGGAAATTGGATGTATGTAGCAGGCGTTGGCAATGACCCAAGAGACAGAGTCTTTAACGTTGATTTGCAGGCAGAACGATATGATTCGAATGGAAAATTTCAAAATCTTTGGTTGCAAGAAACCCTGTTTTAATGAAGACACTTAGACTGATATTAGGTGATCAACTCAATATTAAACATTCATGGTTTAATAACCCAGAGAATAACGTGATATATTGCCTTTTTGAAATGAAACAGGAAACAGAATATGTGACTCATCACATTCAAAAGGTTATCGGTTTTTTTACCTCTATGCGTAAGTTCCATTCAGATTTAAAGAAATTAGGTCATCAGGTAGAATATTTTAAAATAAATGATATTCCTAATAAACAACATTTGAATGAGAACTTATCCTTTTTAATAAAAAAACATAACATCCAAAACTTTGAATATATTCTTCCAGATGAATATCGGTTAGATGAACAACTTAAAAAAATTTGTGAAACTTTAAGTATAAGTACTAAGGCTGTTTCTGCAGAGCATTTTTACACAGATAGAGAAGAATTATCACAATTTTTTAAAGGTAAAAAGCAATATCTCATGGAGAACTTCTATAGATATATGCGAAGAAAACATAATATCTTAATGATTGCTGACCAACCTGAAGGCGGAAAATGGAATTATGATCAAAGCAATCGAAACAAATGGACGGGTCAAGAAGCTATTCCACCATTGAAATCATTTAATAATGAAGTTTCAGAAATTATAGAAAATATTCAAACGGCAAATATCAAGACTATTGGTCATTTTAATGATGATGAATTTTCATATCCTATTGATAGAAAACAGGCTTTAGCCCAGCTTAAATACTTTTGTGAGCACCTATTGATACACTTTGGAGATTATCAAGATGCTATGCATACAGAAGAAAGAAATCTATTTCATTCCAGACTTTCTTTCGCAATGAATCTTAAATTAATATCACCAAAAGATGTGCTAAAAACTGTTTTAAATTATTACAGAACGAAAAAGAATGATATCGATATTTCTCAGGTTGAAGGGTTTATAAGGCAAATCATTGGATGGAGAGAATATATGCGCGGTATGTATTGGGCTTTAATGCCGGATTATAAAAATGAGAATGCATTAAATAACAGAAATAAACTTGCTGATTTCTTTTGGACAGGTAATACGAAGATGAATTGCTTAAAACATAGTATTAATAATTCATTAGATACAAGTTATGCACATCACATTCAGAGATTAATGATAACCGGAAGCTATACCTTACTTACACAAACAAATCCTGATGAAGTTGACGCATGGTATTTGGGTATATATATTGATGCAATTGAATGGGTGCAATTAACCAATACAAGGGGTATGAGTCAATATGCTGACGGAGGTAAAATTGCAACTAAACCTTATGTGTCGTCTGCGGCTTACATAAATAAAATGAGTAATTATTGCAATTCATGTCACTACAATAAGAATAAAAAAATTGAAGATGATGCCTGTCCTTTTAATAGTTTATACTGGAATTTTCTGGATGATAAAAGGTCATATCTACAGAACAATTTCAGAATGGGAATGATGTATAAACTTCTGGATAAAATGGATAGAAACGACCTAATGAGAATAAAAGAAAAAGCGAATCACATTATAGAAAACCAAAATGAATACTAAACCACAAATACAATTAGTTTGGTTAAAGCGAGACCTGCGTTTAGAAGATAATGAGTCCATTATGAATGCATTAAATTCTCAAAATAAAGTATTATTGCTGTACTTATTTGAAGATCTACTATTAAACGATCCACATTACAGTCAGCGTCATTGGGATTTTGTAAAACAATCACTCATCGATTTAAATACACAATTAGAACAATATAATTCCAAAGTTTTAATTGTCAAATCTGATATTATAGCTGTTATCAATCAATTGCTCACAAAATTTCAAATCAAGGATATTTTTTCACATCAGGAAACAGGAATTTTAGTGACTTATAATCGGGATAAATCATTAAAAAGATTTTGTAAAAACAATTTAATTACTTGGCATGAATGTATTAACAATGGAGTAATACGTGGGTTAAAAGATAGAGACCAATGGCTAGAAAAAAGCAATGAATATTTTGAAAACAAGCCACTTTCTTTTCTACCTAAAAACAATCAGTTATTAAATATCTCCGAAATTATTAAACTTGAATCTTTATTTTCAAAGGTCTCATTAAGCACAGTGACGACCGCCGCTTTTCAAAAAGGCGGAAGAAGTATGGCTTTAAAATATTTACATTCATTTTTTGATAAACGTTATGAAAATTACGTATTCCATATTTCAAAACCAGAATTATCAAGAATGAGTTGTAGCAGGTTATCTCCATACATAGCTTGGGGTAATTTATCAATTAGAGAGGTTTTTCATTATGCAGAAGAACAGAAGAAAAATTCCAAGCATAAAAAATCTATTGAAGCGTTTATGTCCAGATTGCGATGGCAGTCGCATTTTGTACAAAAATTTGAAATGGAACATACCATGGAAAAAGAAAGCATCAATAACGGTTTTCAAAAATTAAAAAAAGAGGTGTCTTTAGAATTCCAAAAAGCATGGCAACAGGGAAATACAGGCTTTCCGCTAATTGATGCCTCAATGCGATGTTTAAATGAAACTGGTTACCTAAATTTTAGAATGAGGGCTCTAGTCGTATCATTTTTTACTCATAATTTATGGCAACCTTGGCAAAATGCATCAAGACATTTATCCCAAATGTTTCTTGATTTTGAACCAGGCATACATTTCCCACAGCTACAAATGCAAGCTGGGGAAACAGGTACAAATATGCTTAGAATTTATAACCCAATAAAAAATAGTATTGAACATGATCCAGAGGCTTTTTTTATAAAAAAATGGGTTCCTGAATTAAAAAATTTAGATATCCCTTTTGCACATGAACCTTACTTAATGACGGAGCTTGACCAAGTATTTAACAACTTTAAATTAGGTGAAGATTATCCGTATCCTATTGTTAATATTAAAGAAACTAGAAAAAAAGCTAGTGACATACTATGGCATATGAGGAAAAATAAGCAAGTGAAAAAGGAAAGCAAACGTATCATGAAAAAGCATACTACTAATTTCGAAACCTCAAACTAAAAGAACCTTATGTTCTTTTAATAGATATTCTGGCATCTACTGCAATTATATCATTTTCAGAAGCTAAAAGAGGATTTATATCTAATTCAGCAATTTCTGGAGCAATACACAGTAGATGCGATATTTTTACTATGATATTAGCATACTTTTTAATATTTATGCCTTTTTGGCCTCTCACACCTTTTAATATGGGATAGGCCTTTAAACTGGAAATCATTTTTAAAGCATCAGTATCTGTGATAGGCACCATGGAAGCGCTTATATCTTTTATTACTTCAACAAAAATGCCTCCAAGTCCACATAAAACGATGTGTGGATAATTAGTTTCCTTTTTCGCTCCAACAAATAATTCCATTCCTTTAACCATAGGTTGAATCATTACAGATTTCGCCCCCTCAATCAGCATCAATTTGTCAAAATGATTCTGTAGTTC
>JAHENA010000014.1:27100-44778 GCA_024643405.1 Flavobacteriales bacterium
GTAGCTAAAAAATCAATTGGATTAGTTACGGAAGACCCTTCAAACAACTCACCTAATAATGATTTACAATGGGTTCCCTTTAATGAAGGGACGTGTAATCCGTTTTTTGACAAGACATCCGTTAACATTACAGCCGGACCGCCGGCATGTGTGATGATGGCTATATTTTTTCCTTTGGATTCTTTTTGCAGTAGGATACCCGCCACGGTAATCAGTTCATTTCTCCCATAACAACGAATAATTCCAGCTTTTTTAAATAAGGCGTTAATAAATACATCTGAATTGGCAATAGCCCCCGTATGTGAAGAGGCCGCCCTGTTACCAGCTTCTGAACTACCTGCCTTAATTGCGGCTATTTTACAACCTTTTCTAATTAGGGAGGCTGTATGCTTTAAAAACTTAAGTGGATTCCTAATGCTTTCTATATACAGTAGTTTTACTTTTGAACTTTTATCTTTTTCAAAAGAGAAATCTAAATACTCTAATATCTCCTCCACTCCTATTTGGGCACTGTTTCCAACCGTATAAAGGCTTGCAAAGGTAAGTCCCATACTTACGGCTGCCTCAATAATAAATACGGCTGTTGCTCCTGATCCCGAGATAAAATCCACACCATTTTCATCTAACTTTGGAATAGGCGTTGTAAAAACACCGGCAAAATACTTATTTATTAAACCAATATTATTAGGCCCTAATAGACTTCCGCCAGCCTCATTTATTAATTCAACTATTTCCTTTTCCAGTTTGGCACCATTGTCATCTTTTTCACTAAAACCCGCAGAGAAAATAATAAATCCTTTTGTTTCTTTCTGTTGCGTAAGAATCCTAATAATATCAGGAATGTATTTTGCTGCAATGGCTATTATTGCCAAATCTACCTTGGGTAAATCATTTGAATTTTTAAATGATTTAACTCCTTGGACCAGCTCCTGCTTAGGGTTCACAACAAACAGCTGTCCCGAATACTTATGATCAATTATATTTTTCAATACTCTACCTCCCGGGCTATGTATATTATCAGAACCTCCAATAATAACAATACTTTCTGGGTGAATTAATTTTGTATGAAGCATAAATAACAAACATGTAATAATTGTAAAGAAAGCAATTTAAAATAGGATTTTAGCTGACATTTATCACAATCTATCTTAATTAAATTTTGTTATTTTGAAAAGACAGATAATATATTTCAGCATATGTTTGCATTTTCAAACGCAGTAAATTCCATGCATTCAGAAGACATTAAATTATTAATGAAACAGGCTTCTGGAAAAAGTATGATTTCATTTGCAGGTGGCATGCCGAATAATGATTTATTTCCTGTAAAACAAATTGATGATATTTATAATTCTTTGCCAGAAGATATTAAAAAATTATGCTTCCAATACGGGCCAACCTCTGGATATCCTCCTTTAATAAAATCATTAGAAAGCCATTTAGAAAAGAAAGGATTACCAGTCCTTAGTAATAAAATTTTAATCACTACAGGTTCTTTACAAGCCATTTCAATTATTACTCAAGAATTTATAAACGAGGGTGATATTATATTAACTGAAAATCCCAGTTTTGTCGGTGCTTTATCAGTTTTTGAAACCTTCGGGGCTGAAATACACAGCATTCCTATAGATAAAGATGGCATAGATATTAAAGCTTTAAAAAGGAAAATTGTTTCTTTAGACAGAACTCCTAAGTTTTTATATGTCACTCCTAATTATCATAATCCGGCGGGCATAATTTACACACCTGAAAGAAAAAAAGAACTTTTAGAAGTTTTATCAGGTACAGGAATTATTTTGTTGGAAGATGATGCCTACAGCGATTTGTATTTTAATGAAAATGAAAAATATCTAACAAAATCTATGAAGTCCTTTGGTGTAAAGGATGTAGAAATTATATATACAGGTTCCTTCTCAAAAATACTAGGTCCTGGTTTTAGGTTAGGATATATGCTTTCTTCACCTGAAATTTTTGAAAAAGCAGAAACTGTTAAACAAGCTTTGGATGCCTGTACCTCCAATTTTATGCAAATATTAGGCAATGAATTTTTAGTACAACATAAGTTAGAATCCTATTTAAAATTCTTAAGAAGTGAATATTTAGAAAGGAAAAATTTGCTCCAAAAGAGTTTAGAAAAATACATGCCGAAAGAAGTTACCTGGAATGAACCAAAAGGAGGTTTTTACATCTGGCTTAAGTTACCATCTCATATTAAATCAACAGACATATTCAAAGAGAGTGTTAAAAATGGGGTGGTATTTGTAACGGGAAGAACCTTTGACCCAGCCAGTAAAAAAGATGACAGATTACGACTTGCATTTTCAAACATGCCTAAAGAGAGCATTGAAAAAGGAGTTATTATTTTAGCAAAAGCTTTAAAAAAAGTAATTAAAAACGCAAAAGTTAAAAGCTAATAATTAATCTGTTGTTTTAATTATTAGCAGCTAAATCCATCATTTCTTTAGCTATTTTTTTTCCTTCAAAAAAGGCTTCTATGTTTAAGCTTATTATTTTTTCACTTTTATATTGGAACAGTTTTTTAATTGCATGAAGAAGACTTTCTTCTGATAATGGAATAATAGAAGCAGCGGCACCGAGCAATACCATATTTGCAACTTTTGAATTACCTATTTTTTTTGCAATTTCTGTAGCATTTATAATAACGTGATAAGGATGCTTTTTAATTTGTTCGAATAAGTCCTTTTTTTCTGGATAGTTATCCGTGTTAATAAAGGGATGTGAGTCTGTAACCAACCAACCATATTTATTCAAAAAGGGTATATATCTTAATAATTCCATAGGTTCTACAGATAAAATTAAATCAGCTTTCCCTTCAGGAATAAGGTCAGAATATATTTCTTTATCAGAGATTCTAACATGACATTGCACGGCACCACCACGTTGACTCATTCCATGAACTTCAGATTGTTTTACAAACAAATTTTCACTTAAGGCCGCTGTGTCTAATACCGCAGCGATAGTTAAAATACCTTGTCCGCCAACACCTGATAATATAATATTTGTTTTCATGCTTTTATTTTAGCTTAATGAAGCGATTTTAGCTTTAATTTCTTCTTTTTGATCTCTTGATAATCTAACACAAGGTCTTTCAGAAATAATAACGGAAACGCCTTTATATTTTAACTCATTCCTCAGGAGTTCTACATTTTCATCATGATTTTTCTTTAATGGAACCATCTTTTTGAGATGTTCAGGATGTACCCCAAGACCCAAACATATATTATATAATCTACCTACAGCACTTGATTCTTGTGCACCAGTCATAGCGATGGCAGAATTATCAGAAATGATAACGGTAATAGGCGAATTTTCAAAAACGGCATCTAATAGACCAGTCATTCCAGAATGTGTGAAAGTTGAATCTCCAATAACGGCAATGGCATTCTCCAGTCCGGCATCTGTTGCTCCTTTCGCCATAGTAATGGAAGCGCCCATATCTATTAAGGTGTTGATAGTATTTAGAGGTGGTAGGGCTCCTAAAGCATAACAACCTATATCTCCAAAAACGTTTTTATTCCCTATTTCAGGAATCAATTCATTGATAGTATTAAAAAGGTCTGTATGCCCACAACCTTCGCACAACTGCGGAGGTCTTGGTGAAACTATGGAAGGAATAGATTTTGGATGCCCTTGAAAAATTCCTAATGAATGACCCACAATATTAGGGTTTAGTTCTCCAGTTCGCGGTACATCTCCGGTCAATCTGCCTTTTATCTTATCATTTTCATCAAAATAGTTATGCAATAATTCTTCTACCACAGGATATCCTTCTTCTACTACCAAAATCTTATGACAATGCTTATATAACTTTTTAATTTTTTTCTTAGGTAAAGGATACTGTGATATTTTTAAAATAGAATAATAAGCCGCATCATCACCTATATTCTCCATTACATAGTTATAAGCTATCCCGCAGGCAATAATACCAATATCTCTGTCCTCACTTAACTTTAGACTATTGTGGTTAGAGTTTTCAGAAAGCTCAATTAAAAGAGTTTTTTTATTTACCAGTTTATCAAATTGTTTTTTGGCATTCATAGGAATTAATGCAAATCTCGAAGTGTCGTGGGGTAATTGCATCACATTCTGAGCTCTTCTTTCTCTAATTTCAATCCCAGCGCGCGAATGTGACAAACGGGTGACCATTCTTAATAAAACAGGTAATTTTAATTCTTCAGAAAGATCGAAAGCATAATGCATAATATCATAAGCATCTTGCTGATTTGAAGGTTCTAATATGGGAATCATGGCAAATTTTCCATAAAACCTTGAATCTTGTTCGTTCTGTGAAGAATGCATAGAAGGATCATCTGCTACCACAACTACAAGTCCACCATTAATTCCTGAAACGGCCATATTCATAAAAACATCTGAAGCTACATTTAACCCAACATGCTTCATCACTACCATGGCTCGTAAACCGGTATATGACATTCCAAGTGCAGACTCCATAGCCGTTTTCTCATTAACAGACCAGGTAGTATGTATTTTTAATTCTTTAGCAAGTTTTGATCTTTGAATATATTCTGTAATTTCAGTAGAAGGGGTTCCGGGATAGGCATAAACTCCAGATAAACCTGCATCAATGCTGCCTTGAGCCAATGCTTCATTACCTAATAATAAACTTTTCATATGATACTTTTATTTCTGAAAACAAATGTAAATGTAACCCAGCTCATAGAGTATGATTTATATCATACTGCAACCCATAACCTGCATGAAATAATTATAAATGTTAATTTTTGTTTAACGTTTTTAATTTTTGTTTAAACATTATGTAAATTTGCATATATTTAAATCATGATACTAGAAACTACATATTCAAATAAAAGTAACGACCAATTAATTAATGACTTAGTTGGTAAACCGTATTCATTTTTGGAGAAATTCAAAAGGAAAGGCATAGGATCCAAAAGAATGATGATAGATGATGCCAGTCCTAATTTCAAACAATACTTAAATGCAACGGAAGACATTACTTATGCTAATTTGGAATTAAGACCTAATGGTTTACTTGTCAGAATAAATAAGGGTTTAAAAAATTATACATGGGTCGTGCCTTTTTATCATTTAGTTATTTATAAAACCAACGGCAGTAGTATCCATGCACAAGGCAAATTTATTCATTTTAAAAATAGCATCACTTTTAAAGAAAATAAATCCTTCTTTGATAAGCTCCTGAGTTCAAAAGTTCAGTTTGAAAAACAATATGAATTTATTGGAATTTAATGGACTTAACAGTGAATGATATTGACAGAATAATTGAAATGGCTTGGGAAGACCGAACACCTTTTGAAGCCATAAACATTCAATTTCATGTATCTGAAAAGGAAGTAATCACCATTATGCGTCGCGAAATGAAACCCAGTAGTTTTAAAATGTGGCGTAAAAGAGTACAAGGACGTGCTACCAAACACGAAAAATTAAGAATATTTGAAAAAGGACGCTTTAAATGCTCAAGACAAAAACAGATAACACATAACTCAATTTCAAAACGTTAACCTTGCTTTGCTTTAAGAGATGAGTACTTAAAGACAGCACATAAAAAAGATTAAAATGATGACAGAAACATTAAAAGAAAATTTAAAAAAGAATGGACATCACTTAAATGGTTTCTCACATGAAGAAATTGGAGATGATCATTTATTTACAGGTTTAGAAACACCAATGAGGTCAGATGCTTTTAAATTATCTGATGCAGATAAAAAAGAAAGAATCGCCCTTCTTTTTGAAGAAATCATGAATGTGATGGGATTAGACTTAACAGATGATTCCTTAAAAGGGACCCCAAAACGTGTGGCTAAAATGTATATAGATGAAATCTTTTCAGGTTTAAATCCTGCCAATAAACCAAAAGTAGCTTTGTTTGATAATAAGTATCAATACAATCAAATGTTGGTTGAAAAAAATATTAGTTTTTATTCTAATTGTGAACATCATTTTGTTCCCATTATTGGTAAAGCACATATCGCCTATATTTCTTCAGGAAAAGTAATAGGTCTTTCAAAATTAAACCGCATTGTTCAATATTATGCGAATCGACCTCAGGTTCAAGAGCGTTTAACTAATCAAATTGCTAATGAATTAAAGCAAATTCTTGAAACTGATGATGTGGCTGTCATTATTGATGCTAAACACCTTTGTGTCTCATCTCGTGGAATTAAAGATGATACCTCTGCAACTGTAACCTCATTTTATGGTGGTGCCTTTAATTCTCCTCAAAAAATTGCTGAATTACAAAGTTATATAAACCATTAATGAGACATATTATCATTATTGGAGGCAGTAAAGGTATTGGAAATGCCATACTTACAACCTTGTTACCGAATCATAAGGTTACAAACATTAGCAGAACAGCACCAGAACAGATACATAATAATTTAACACATTTTAATTGTGATGTTTTAAATGAAGAATTACCTGAAATATTGAGTGCTGATGCCATTGTTTATTGCCCAGGAAGTATCAATTTAAAACCTATTTCCAGGCTCAGTCTTAACGACTTTCGGGAAGATTTTGAAATTAATGTCTTAGGTGCCGTTAAAGCCATTCAAAAATACCTGCCGGTTATTAAAAATGGTACAAATCCCTCCATTGTACTTTTTAGCACGGTAGCAGCCAAGTTAGGAATGCCCTTTCATGCCAGTATTGCTACTGCAAAATCTGGCGTGGAAGGCTTGGTTAAATCCTTGGGTGCCGAATTGGCTCCAACGATTCGGATTAATGCCATTGCACCTACGGTTACTAATACCAATCTGGCTTCTAAACTGCTAAGAAATGAAAAAATGATTGAAGCCATGATTGAGCGTCACCCTTTGAAAAAATTCTTAAACCCTTCAGAAGTGGCAGAAATGGTGGCATTTTTAATATCTGGTAAAGCGACTTCTATTTCTGGTCAAATTTTTGAAATGGATTGCGGTATCGTTACCTTTAAACTATAAATTATGAAACGATTAATACTCATCTGTCTTATGTTTTCAATATTCAATAAAACTATGTCACAAACAGCACCAACAGAATCTATTTATGATATTAAAATAAATAGTTTAGCCGGCCAACCAATTCATTTGACTGATTACAAAGGAAAATATATTTTATTTGTTAATGTAGCGTCTAAATGCGGCTTTACCGGACAATATGAAGATTTACAAAAATTGTATGATAAATATCAAAACAAACTTATGATTATAGGGGTTCCTTGTAATCAATTTGGCAATCAGGAACCCGGCACGCCCCGGGAAATAGAATCCTTTTGCCAGGTTAATTATGGCGTGAGCTTTTTAATGACTGAAAAAGTGGACGTGAAAGGGAAAAATCAACATCCTCTTTATCAATGGTTAACTGACCAAGCAAAAAATGGCCGGTCAAGTTCCACAGTGAAATGGAATTTTCAAAAATATTTAATTGATACCAAGGGTCATTTGATTGATTATTACTTTTCAATCACCAATCCTATGAGTGATAAAATATCAAAACACTTATTATAACAAAATATGTTCTCTCTATTTAAATCAAAACCAGAAGTTGAAAAACTTCAAAAAAAATATGAGCTACTCATGCAAGAATGGCATGCACTTTTAAACGTCAACCGTAAAAAAAGTGATCAAAAATTTGCAGAAGCTCAAGATATTTTAAATAAAATAGACCTCTTAAATTCTAATTAATGAAACAATTAAAATATAGCATCCTGTTTTTAATCATCAATTTTGGCGCCTTGGCAATCGGGACTTTATTGATGAATAATGGGCCGCAAACAGATTGGTATCAACAATTACATCAGGCACCTTGGACACCTCCGGGCTGGGCTTTTGGTTTTGTTTGGACCATCATTATGCTCTGTTTTTCGTTCTACATGACGTATTTGTTTTTAGCTGAATCAAGCACTCGAGTCAAAATTCTTTTTACGGTTCAATTCATACTAAATGTCAGTTGGAATTATGTTTTTTTTAATCAGCATTTCATTGGCTTTGGCTTACTTATAATTGTTGCACTCACGTTCATCGTGGCTACTTTATTATTCAACTTCAGGAAACTCTTGCCAATTAAGAGCTTTTTAATTCTACCTTATTTTTTATGGTTAATAGTAGCCAGCTCCTTAAACGCCTATATATTTTTATATAACTAAAATGAAAATTTACACTTTACATAAAAAACAAAATTTACCAATAACCTTGCAACAGGCCTGGGATTTTTTGTCAGATCCAAAAAATCTGAAGACTATTACACCAGATTATATGGGTTTTCATATTCTTTCTGGTGCTGACAGGCCCATGTATGCCGGTCAAATTATTCAATATATCGTGACGCCAGTTTTAGGCATTAAAACTAAATGGGTTACGGAAATTACCCATACTGTTAATAAGCATTATTTTGTTGACGAACAAAGGTTTGGCCCTTATGCCTTATGGCATCATAAACATTTTATAAAGGAAATAAAAGGAGGTGTTGAAATGGAAGATATTATAGATTACAAAGTGCCATTAGGTATTTTGGGTCAAATGGTACATCCCATTTTAGTAAAGCCCAAACTGGTGGAAATTTTTAATTATAGAACCAAAAAGTTAGAAGAACTATTCGGTGTTTATAAACCATGAAACAAACCATCAATATTTTTTGGTTCCGAAGAGATTTAAGATTGGATGACAACCGTGGATTGTATGAATCCTTACAAGGTGAACATCAGGTCATGCCTCTTTTTATTTTTGATTCAGACATTTTAGAACAGCTCCCACAGGAAGACGCCCGGGTGACCTTCATTTATGAGACCCTCCAAGCCATTGATGATACACTTCAAAAGGATTTTGGAAGTAGTGTTGTATTACATTATGGTAAACCGCTTGAAATTTTTAAACAACTCGTTCAAACCCATTATATCGATACGGTTTATACCAATCACGATTATGAACCCTACGCCATCAAACGCGATCAAGCTATCAAAAGCTTTTTGAAAGAACAAAATATCGATTTTAAAACCTACAAAGATCAGGTTATTTATGAAAAAAACGATATAGTAAAAAACGATGGAACCCCCTATTTGGTGTACACCCCATACATGAAACAGTGGAAAAGCCAATTTAAATCTCAATTTTTAAATACATATGATACAAAACCAAATTTATTTAAGCTTGTTAAGCAGACTTCTGTGGCTCATAACAACTTATCAGAAATGGGATTTAAAACGTCGTCCCAGAAAATAAAAAATTATTCCATTTCCCCTGAATTGATTCAAACATATGAAGCCACCCGTAATTTTCCCGGGGAAGATAGCACCTCAAGATTAGGACCCCATTTACGATTTGGAACAGTGAGTATTCGTGCGATGGTAAAAAAAGCAACTGCTGAAAAAAACGAAATCTTTTGGCAGGAATTAATCTGGCGTGAATTTTTCATGCAAATATTATGGCATTTTCCACATTCAACCACACAAAGTTTTAAACCACAGTATGATCGTATTGTATGGCGAAATAATGAATCAGAATTCAAAGCCTGGTGTGAAGGTAAAACAGGGTATCCACTAGTAGATGCTGGTATGCGACAAATGAATGAAACCGGTTTTATGCACAACCGGGTGCGCATGCTTGTGGGTAGTTTTTTATGCAAGCACTTATTGATTGACTGGCGTTGGGGCGAAGCCTATTTTGCAGAAAAATTGCATGATTATGAGATGGCCAGCAATATTGGTAACTGGCAATGGGTTGCTGGTTGCGGGGTTGATGCCGCGCCTTATTTTAGGATATTTAACCCAACCACACAAATTGAAAAGTATGATAAAAATTTAGAATATATTAAACAATGGGTACCGGATTTTCAAGAACTCACCTATCCTACTCCCATCGTGGACCATACTTTTGCCAGAGAACGCTGTCTAAGTGTTTATAAAGAGGCACTGCAATAAAAAGAGTATAATAGATTACGGTAGTTTTAGTAAACCAAATAAAATTTCATCCAATCTTTATTCCTTTTTTGTAGATTAGAGGTATTGTAACCAACCCATTTAAAATGGAAGCAAAAAACATTCCTTTTGAAAAAACAATCCCAGGAGTTTACGAAAAATATTTAGGTCCATATCTTTACGAACCCTATGCAGTCTATGTGACGTCCAGAATAATAGCACATCCAGAAAAAGTGCTTGAAATAGGGTCTGGTTCCGGAAGACTCACCAATCACTTATCAAAAAAAATGGGTACTCAGGCTGTGGTTCATGCCATCGATATCAACCCCAATATGCTTGAAATTGCCAGAGTAAAAATAAAAGCCACCAACGTAGAATTTCTTTTAGCTGATGCGCAATCACTGCCTTTTCCTGATAATAGTTTTGATTGTGTGATATGCCAGTTTAGTTTTATGTTTCTTCCAGATAAACAAAAAGGATTTAACGAAGCATGGCGCGTTTTGAAACCAGGAGGACAATTCATGTTTCTTACATGGGACAAAGCAGAAAACAACATCTCTCTTCATATAAGTCAGCAAACCATCTTACAATTTTTAAAAACCGAAATACCTGCCTATTTTTGTAAAGCTTATTCTGCTATGAATAATCCTGAAGACCTTTTGGAATATACAAAGGTTGCAGGATTTAAAAACACAACTATAGAAAAAGTTACTTTGACAGGACAAAGCCCTACTGCTATGGATGCAGCCATAGGATTTGTGGAAGGTAATTCCATTATAAAAGAAATTCTAAAGGAAGGCCCGGAACTACTTGAAACTATCAAAACGACTATTACTACAAGAATTCATGAACAGGTAAGTCAAGATCCTATAAGCTCTGAATTGAATGCCTGGATGGGTGAAGCATTTAAATGATATAACCTTCTTTTAGTAACCTTCTTCTTAATTTTTAATAATTTTGCATCATATATTTTATATTATGCCCATTACAGGTAAACGGTATTTAGATTACGCTTCTTTTATAAAATCAACTTTTGGAGAACGCGTTCAAAAAATATCATTAAATATTGGTTTTTCCTGTCCAAACAGAGATGGTTCCAAAGGTTTTGGCGGATGTACTTACTGCAATAACAATACTTTTAATCCCGATTACTGCCTTTCTTCTAAACCTATAAAAGAACAATTAGAGGAAGGCATTAGGCGTTTCTCTAAAAAATATAAAACACAGCACTACTTTGCCTATTTTCAGGCCTATACCAACACCTATTCTGATATAGAGTCTTTAAAAAAAATGTATGAAGAAGCATTAAGTGTTCCCAAAGTAATCGGATTGGTTATTGGTACTAGACCCGATTGTATTTCTGAAGAAATTATTGACTATCTGTCGTTTTTATCAAAGCGCAGCTATATTTCTTTGGAATTTGGAGTTGAAAGTACTTTAAACAAAACCTTAAAAAACGTCAACAGATGTCATACATTTGAAGATACTAAAGCGGCATTTAACTTGTGCAGAAATAAAGGATTTCATTTGGGAGCTCATTTAATTTTAGGTTTACCAGGTGAAACCAAAGACGATTTGTTAAATCATGCTGTAGAAATTTCTAAGTTACCTATCAACACCCTAAAATTGCACCATTTACAAATTGTAAAACAATCTGTAATGGCCAGTCAATTCAAAAAATATCCTGAAAATTTTAAATTATTTAGTTCTGAAGCCTATGTGGAGTTTATAGCTGAGTTTATAGAATTGCTAAGACCCGATATTATTATAGAACGATTTATTAGTGAAGCACCTCTGGATTTATTAATTGCGCCAAAATGGAACCTGAAAAACTTTGAAATTGTTACTAAAATAGACCAAGTGCTTTCTAAAAAAAATACATGGCAAGGAAAATACTATATCTCTAATCCAGTCTTACAATCTTAGCGCCAATAGCACGTAAACGCTCATCTATTCGCTCATAACCTCGGTCTATCTGTTCAATATTTTGAATGGTTGATGTACCTTTTGCAGAAAGTGCTGCAATAAGTAACGATACTCCCGCACGGATATCTGGTGAGGTCATGACCGTCGCTTTTAAACTCGATTTAAAATCATGGCCAATAACAGTCGCTCGGTGTGGGTCACATAAAATAATTTTAGCACCCATATCAATCAATTTATCCACAAAGAATAAACGGCTTTCAAACATTTTTTGGTGTATCAACACACTCCCTTTAGCTTGAGTCGCCACTACCAATATAATACTCAACAAATCTGGTGTAAATCCAGGCCAAGGCGCATCTGCTATGGTTAAAATAGAACCATCAATAAAACTTTGTATTTCATAACCATTGGTATGTGCAGGAATGAAAATATCATCGCCTCTTTTTTCCACGGTAATACCCAGTTTTCTAAATACATTTGGAATCAACCCCAAATCATTCCAACTCACATTTTTAATCGTCAGTTCGCTTTTGGTCATGGCAGCTAAACCAATCCAGCTACCAATTTCAATCATATCAGGTAACATGGTATGTGTTGTTCCACCTAAACGTTCAACACCTTCAATAACGAGCATATTTGAACCTACACCACTAATTTTGGCACCCATTCTATTGAGCATTTTACACAATTGTTGTAAATATGGCTCACAAGCAGCGTTATATATAGTCGTGGTACCTTCCGCTAAGACGGCAGCCATAACTATATTGGCAGTTCCGGTAACTGAAGCTTCTTCCAAAAGCATATACGCCCCTTTTAAGCGTTTTGCAGTCACACCATAAAACTGTTCTTCTTTACTGTAACCAAATTTAGCGCCCAAATTAATAAGACCTTCAAAATGGGTATCTAATCGTCTTCTCCCTATTTTATCCCCACCGGGCTTTGGAATATACCCCTTGCCAAAGCGCGCTAATAATGGCCCGACAATCATAATGGATCCACGTAAACCACGTCCATCTACTTTAAAATCATCCGATTCTAAATATTTTAAATTAACATGGTCTGCTTGAAATGTATAGGAACCATGCGCTGTTTTTTCAACTTTAACCCCTAATTTTCTGAGTAAATTAATCAGTTTATTAACATCTACGATGTCCGGAATATTGTGAATAGTTACTACCTCTGGAGTTAACAATACAGCACATAAAATCTGTAATGCTTCATTTTTGGCGCCTTGAGGTTGGATACTTCCTTTTAATTGATGGCCACCTTCAATTTTAAATGTTCCCATACTATAAGTTTAATAGCGTTTTCTTGGTCGATTTGAGCTTTTCTTATGTCCGCTTTTTTTGCTTCCAGTATTAAATTTTGTTTTTGTGCGCATCAAACTAGTAGCATCCGTTAGATCTTCATCGGTATTTTTAAGATTTATTTTGCCATTAGATAGTTCATATAAATGCTTAAAAATAACATCATCTTCAACAGTATCTTTATTCCAGTTTAAAAAACACTTCTTCATATGGTTGGCAATCGTAAATATAAGGGCTTCTTTCAAATCGCCTTCTTCCCAGGTATTGGCTACATCAATCATGGTTTTGATGTTATTTCCATAAAATCGATATTTCGGAAAATTTTGAGGATATTCCAAAGGGTCAGGCCTTAACTCAAGGAGTTCTTTTGAAGGCATCGGAAAAGGGGAATCAACGTCTAATTCAAAATTAGCCATGATAAAAAGCTGATCCCATAGTTTGTGCTGAAAATCAGGCACATCTCTTAAATGAGGTTGCATATTTCCCATTACGGCAATGATAGATTTTGCCGTTTTGTTGCGTTCTTCTTTGGTTTCAAGAGTTTTGGCGTAATTAATCATTTTTTGCATATGACGACCATATTCCGGAATAATTAAATGTTCCCGCTCTGTATTGTATTCTAAATTGTCTATAATCAAAATGTAGTGTGTAGAATTATAAATTGTTGCATGTAGTAATTATGCTTTTTCAAAAGTACGAAAAAAAACTAAAGACTTATAACGCCTTCCACATTATTTATGACTTCTTTATACTTTTCAATAACCGCTTCCGGATTGCTCATGAGCAGATTAATAGAGATACTGG
Source organism: Flavobacteriales bacterium (assembly GCA_024643405.1). Classification (GTDB taxonomy): domain Bacteria; phylum Bacteroidota; class Bacteroidia; order Flavobacteriales; family Flavobacteriaceae; genus Yeosuana. The sequence goes on from JAHENA010000014.1 coordinate 41,048, forward strand.
TATATTTGGCGTTTTTAGATTCCGTAGTATTTATTACAGCACCAACATTATTAAAAAGATCTTCTATGATTAGTAAGTTTCTTCTATCAGATTTGATAATAAATTTATATAAATACTCTGCTGGCCAACTGCTCGTTTTATACAATCGGTCTTTTAATTTTTCGTAAAATTCTTCAGGGTTTTGTTCTGTGCTCATAATGATTTAATAAGTTGCAAAGATACAGTTTACTTTGCATTTTTTTTTAAACATTTAAATTCCGAATTTTACAACCAAATATCGTTGCATTGATTAGAAGAAAAATTGTCATTACTGGCGGACCAGGAACAGGAAAAACGGCCATTATTAACGAATTGAAAAATCAAAACTATCATTGTTTTGAGGAAATTATACGCTCTTTAACTATAGAAGCTAAAAAAGCAAAAGAAGATGCAACCCCTATCTCAAACCCCATTGCTTTTGTAAGTGATCCGTTAGATTTTAATACCAGATTATTAAATGGGCGCTTAAATCAGTTTAAACAAGCCGCAACTATTGAAAAATCACTTATTTTTTTTGATCGTGGTATTCCTGATGTGTTGGCCTATATGTCTTTTTTTAATCAATCTTACAGCGAAGACTTTTTAAAGGTATGTCTTAATCATAAGTATAACCATGTATTTTTACTACCACCATGGGAATCTATCTATGAAATAGATAATGAACGCTTTGAAAGTTTTGAAGAAGCCGTGAAAATTCATGACTTTTTACATGAAGTTTATAAAAAATTAGGATACAACATTACAGAGGTTCCATTTGGAAGTATTCAAGAAAGAACTCATTTTATTATTAATAGTCTTTAAAACATTTTTTGGAACATCCTATTGACATATTAGAGCGTTATTGGAACTTTACTGAATTTAAACCACTTCAGGAAGATATTATCAATGCAGTTATTGAAGGTGAAGATACCTTTGCTTTGTTGCCAACTGGTGGTGGCAAATCATTATGCTTTCAAATTCCATCCATGGCAAAAGAGGGAATTTGCATCGTTATTTCGCCGCTGATAGCCCTCATGAAGGACCAAGTTCAGAAACTTCAAGAAAAAGGTATTAAGGCCATGGCGCTTACCAGTGGGATTCCACAGCAACAATTGGATACCCTTTTAGATAATTGCATTTATGGAAATTATAAATTTTTGTATTTGTCACCAGAACGCCTGCAGCAAGAAATGGTTCAGGAACGCATCAGGCAGATGAATGTGAATTTGATTGCCGTTGATGAGGCTCATTGTATTTCACATTGGGGCAATGATTTCAGACCTGCTTATAAAAATATTACGCTTTTAAGAGAGCTACAACCTGGTGTCAACGTGGTTGCATTAACAGCCTCAGCCACTCCAAAAGTAGTTGAGGATATTATTAAGGAATTAGATTTTATTCAACCTAAAATCTTCAAACAATCCTTTTCAAGACCTAATTTGGCGTATTTAGTGCTTCATGAAGATGATAAATATTATCGAATGGAGCGCATTTTAAAAAAATATACCGCTTCTTCTATCATATATGTTAGAAACAGAAAATTAACGCTACAGATAAGCGCATTTTTAGAATCGAAAGGCATTACAGCGACGTATTATCATGGCGGTTTATCAAATGCAGATAAAGACAGCTTTATGCAACAATGGATTAATGACCAGAAACAAGTCATGGTAGCCACCAATGCCTTTGGAATGGGTATTGACAAACCAGATGTTAAAACCATTATCCATTATAACTTACCAGAAAGCCTTGAAAGCTATTTTCAAGAAGCAGGAAGAGCCGGACGTAACGGAGACAAAGCATTTGCCGTTATTTTAAAAAATAACAGTGATGAACTCTTAATAAAAAATCAGTTTTTGAGCGTGTTACCAACAGTTGATTTTATTAAGCAGGTGTATAGAAAACTGTGTAACTATTTTCAAATCTCTTTTGGTGAAGGTGAATTTACAACCCATGATTTTGATTTTAATACCTTTTGTAAAGTGTATGAATTTAGCTCTGTTTTATGTTATAATGCCTTATTGCTTTTAGACAGAACCAGTATCATAAGTTTATCCAGACAGTTTCATAATCAGGTATCGCTCCAGGTCATTGCTTCAAATCCGGTGGTATTTCGTTATTTAGAAACCCGTCAAGATTTTGAAATCATCGTAAAATCGATCCTAAGGATGTATGGCGGCATTTTTGAACATGATACTAAAATAAATTTGGTTAAAATTTCAGAAAAAGCATCAGTTTCTGAATCTATACTCATATCCGCTTTAAAACAATTAGAAAAAGATAACATCATTGCTTTAAACTTAGCAAAAACAGATGCCCAGATTACGTTTATTCAGCCACGTGAGGATGATAAAACCATCAACCGCATTGCTTCAGTGATTGAACAACAAAATGAACTAAAACAAGGTCAGGTACAAGCGGTTTTAGATTATATTAAAAATGATGCGCTTTGTAAAAGTGTGCATCTACTCTCCTATTTTGGCGAGACCCATGTAGCCCCTTGCGGTATTTGCTCGGTTTGCACGAAAACAAAGAAGCCCGCTAAATCTCAGGATTTAAAAGTGTTAAGAAACCAAATAATTGAACTCCTGGAAAATGGGGACCTTTCATCAAGAGTGATGATTACTAATTTAGAATGTAATGAAAATGACCTAAAAAAAGTCTTACAATTATTGTTAGAGCTTCAAATCATTTCCATTACAAAAACAAACACCTATAAACTATTTCATAGATGAAAGAATTAAGAATTGTTTTCATGGGAACACCAGATTTTGCGGTGGCTACACTAAAAGCATTAGTAGAAAATAAATATCATGTGGTGGGTGTTATTACGGCTCCAGACAGACCGGCAGGACGCGGAAGAAAGCTTAATGAAAGTGCTGTTAAAACCTATGCACAGTCACAAAACCTGACTATTCTGCAACCAACCAACTTAAAGGATGTGGCATTTTTAAATGAATTAAAGACCCTTAATGCTAATCTGCAGATTGTGGTCGCTTTTAGAATGTTACCAAAAGCAGTTTGGCAAATGCCTGAATACGGTACGTTTAACTTACACGCCTCATTATTACCCAACTACAGAGGGGCCGCACCTATAAATTGGGCTATTATGAATGGTGAAACTGAAACCGGCGTGTCGACTTTCTTCATTGATGATAATATTGATACAGGCGAAATGATTCTTCAAGAGACTGTTGCCATTGATTCAAAAGAAACTGCCGGAAGTCTTCACGATAAGCTCATGGAAATTGGCAGTAAACTGGCACTTAAAACCGTTGCCTTAATTGAAAAGGGTCCCGTTAAAACATCGCCTCAGATTGAATCTGAAGCCAATAAAACGGCTCATAAATTAGATAAAGAGAATTGTAAAATTGACTGGAACGATGCTTTATTAAATATATACAACAAAATTCGTGGCCTGAGTCCCTATCCAGGTGCCTGGTGTGAACTATTTAATAAGCAGAACACCGTATCTGTCAAAATATTGAAGTGCGATTATGAAATAAAGGACCATCCTTTTTCTATTGGTAAAATTATTTCAGTAAACCAGGAATTAAAAGTAGCCACTAAAATTGGGTTTATTATCATTAAAGAATTGCAGCTACCTGGAAAACGAAATATGGATGTAAAATCACTATTAAATGGTTATCAATTTGATGAAGATGCTAAAATGCTGTAAACCCCTAATTTTACTCATATTTTTAAATTATCGT
>JAHENA010000172.1 GCA_024643405.1 Flavobacteriales bacterium
ATCATGACTAATAGTCCCTGTACCCACTAATCCTAGTCGGTATTGTTTACTTATATTTTCGGCTTTTAATATTACATCACTCATATTTAGACCGTATCAATAAATTGTTTTTCTGTTCTATTAAAAACAATCAATCCTATTAAAAAAACGATAATACTCGTTATTGATGCATACATTAATTTAAGAATTGAAAAGCCTCCTACTCCAAGTGTCATATATCTAAATAATTCTATAACGGTCGTCATGGGATTATATTCTATTAAATTTCCCACCCAACCAGGTAATATGCCTGTAGCAACTTTTTCATGTATCAAGGAAATAGGGTACATCACCGCCGAACCATACATTAATAGTTGTACACCAAATCCAACTAAAAAACTTAAATCTCGGTATTTAGTAGTCATAGAGGATATCATCATTCCTAAACCTAAGCCTAATAAGGCCATAATTAATACCACTAATGGAAGCCAAAAAACACCAATAGCTAGGCCTGTGTTATAGGCGCTATCTGTAAAAAACAAAAAATATATATAGAAACAAATAAACACCAATAACTGTATACTGAATTTTATAAGATTTGCCAGTACTGTTGACATTGGCATAATAACACGAGGAAAATAAACCTTTCCAAAGATGCCCTGATTTTGTTTGAAGGTATCACTAGTTCCGTTAAGGCACGCACTAAAATAATTCCAGGCACTGATACCTGCTAAATTAAATAAGAAAGGCGGTACGCCATCTCCTGTTTTTATTTCGGCAATATTATTAAAAACCAATGTAAAAATTACAGATGTAAATAATGGCTGAATAAAATACCATAACGGACCTAAAATAGTTTGCTTGTAAAGTGTAATGACATCACGTTTGACGAACAATAGTAACAAATCACGATAGTACCAAATTTCTTTGAAATTTAAATTAACAACACCTTTTTTAGGTGAAATAGTATATAACCAATTCTCTGTGTTTTTACTATTCAAAAACTTAATTTTAGTGTTTATTTTTTGAAAAATGATATAATTTTAGAAATCAATGTTAAATCAGATTTTGCATCTTCATGATAGCCATTGGCATAATTGCCATAACCGTAGCCATAGCCATAACCATAGCCATAGCCATAACCATATTTCGCTTTCTGATCATAACCATTATAAACTAAACTAATGTTTCTAATCTGTTTGTTTTTATATTTTTCATTAATAAAGTTAAGCATACCCTTTTTAGTGTAATCCTGTCTTACAACATATAATGACGCATCTACGTGTTCAATCAGTTCCATGGCATCGGAGACTAAACCAACTGGCGGCGTATCCAAAACGATATAATCGTACTTAGTTTTTAATATAGTTATTAGTTCATTCAACTTGTCATTAATCAACAATTCTGATGGGTTTGGTGGGACAGGCCCAGACGTAATCACATCTAAAAATTCTATCTCTGTAGGTTGAATCACCTGCTCTAAAGTTGATTGACCTATTAAATAATTAACTACCCCAAGATCATTTTCTAAATTAAAATCACCAAATATCTTTGGCTTTCTTAAGTCTAAACCAACCAAAATAGTCTTTTTACCACTTAAAGCAAACACCGTAGCCACATTGATAGAACAAAAGGTTTTGCCTTCGCCACTTACTGATGAGGTGACCATCAGCGTTTTAGCACCTTCAAAATCCTGCGTTTTATAGTAATACTGCAAATTCGAACGAATGGCTCGAAACGATTCAGCAACCGCCGATTTTGGTTTTCTATGAACCACTAAATTATTGTCTAAATAATTTTTACCAACTACTCCCAAAATAGGAATGGATGATAATTTCTCCAAATCCATAGGGCTGTTTATATTGTTATCTAAAAAAGTTAAAAGAAATGCTATTAATAATGGAATTAGTAACGCCGCAAAAAATGCAAACACATAACGAATGTTTAAATTTCTCCCTAAAACGGTGGCGCCGGTATTCTTTGCAGAATCAATAATAAGAATATCTGATACATTTGAGGCTTTTATAATTTCAGCCTCACCACGCTTAGCCAAAAACACATTGTAAGTTTGTTCACTTAAGGAATATTGACGCTCAATAGTAATTAATTGCTGTTGATCTTCTGGCAACTTACTGAATTGTGTCTCTACTTTATTTAGATTGTTAGTAACAGTCTGCAACTCTCGTTTTAACACATTTGTAGCTGCATTAATATTCTCTAAAAGCACGTTTTGCAATCCTTCTATCTGCCGGTTTAAATCATTGAAAACAGAGGCATCACTACGAACCGAATATTGCAATTTCGATTTTTGAACGGAAAGCTCATTAATCTTGGCTACGTTATTCAAAATATTGGCATCCGCGATTCCGGCAATGGATGGTGCTGGAATATCAGTAAACGTGCTACTGGTTAGTAAGTAATTTTTAAGATTTGAATAATAATTTAATTGCCTGTCTATACCTTCCTTTTCTGCATCTAATTTGGTGAGCTTGTCATTAAGCAAGGTGCTTTCTTCATCAAGACTATAAATTTTATTTTTCTTTCGGTAATCATTTAAAGCCTCAGCATTATCTGACAAATCCCCTTTTACTCTTGCAATTTGCTGATCTATAAAAGCAATGGCGTTGGTGGCATATTGGTTTTTACGTTCCAATTGGTCTTCACTTAACACCGTCACTAACGTATTCAAATAATCAACAATTTTCTGCGTATTCTTGTCAATCAACGAAATATCTAAAATGGGTGAATTATTGGTATTGGCGATACCAGTTCTTCCTTGATAACTGGAAACCACGCTATCAAAATTGCTAAACTGAATAAAATAGGCTTCTCCTGAAGTTGGGATTTGGTTTTCAGTCAGTTTTAAAGTGCCTTTTAAAAATGGAAGCTCTACACCTTGATCTACCTTAAATTGCTTTTTGAACAGACCTATTGGCACATCCACTGTCGCTATTTCCTTGGTTATATAATTTTGAACACTTGCTGAATTTCCTGAAAACTCAACTTCCATTTCATAAGAACCAGCGTCCAAAAACGTAATTTTTATAGGATTATTGATGAGTTGACCAAAATTGTAATCATGATCAAATCTAAATGGCGCCGCTTTATAAATATCTTGTTTTGCAAAACGC
>JAHENA010000173.1 GCA_024643405.1 Flavobacteriales bacterium
GGTCTTGGTCCTTCTTATGGGGATTCAATTCGTAAACCAGCTGCCCTTGCAAACTGGAAAGAGAACATTACCAATTTGTACGAAAATATTACGTATAACAAATCCAGAAACGCAGCTTTTCAAATTACTGACGGTGATAATCAAGGAGAGTGGGTTTCAAATTGGGCAGAGTTAACCATCACTTATAAAGATGGCCTAGGCTCTGTTACTATTTGGGCCAATACCATTTACCAAATTGAAAATGACAAAATTGTAAAAAGCTTTACATTCTACAATGAAGCTGATGCCTTAAGACAGTTAGGCTATGTATTTATTAACCCTGATGATCTTTAAAATATTATTCTTATGAAAACAAAAACAGCAATTCAAATATTTGCCATTCTATTATTTTCAACTTTTACGACTAAATCTTTTGCACAGACATCACCAACCATTGCTCAAAGTTTAGGGCTTTATGCTTTCCCTCCAAACGGCAAAGATGCAGCAGCTCAAGATGCCGATGAGATGGCTTGCTTTAATTGGGCAAAACAACAAACGGGATATGACCCCTTAAATCCAACTCAGGTTCAGGCTGCTCAAGTAGATAAATCTGCCGATGGCTCTACTGTTGTTGGTGCCGCTAAAGGTGCAGCAGCAGGAGCTGCTATTGGTTCTATATCTGGAGATTTGGGAAAAGGTGCTGCCTATGGCGCTATTATAGGTGGTTTATCAGGACGAAGAGCCAAAAAAGTTGGAGATCGACAACAACAGCAACAAGCCAATCAAGCTGCTGCAGCTGCTCAAAAACAGTATGCTGATGATTATAAAAAAGCATTTTCTGTCTGTATGGAAGCAAAAGGCTATACAATTAAGTAGTCACTTTTATAGATAAAATTTAAAGGGATTAATTTTTAATAAAATTAATCCCTTTTGTTTAAGAGTATATTGTGTGTCTTAGAAATTTAAAAGGCTTCAGTGATATAAAAATATTAGCTAAAGTAATAAAGTAAAATTTAATCTGTAAAAACCCGAATGATTTAATTTTTATAGTATTTTTATATCTAATAACAAATCATATAATTATGAAAAATATATTTTTAAGAGGGTTTTTATTATCATGTTTTATAATAACTGTGAGTGCTTGTAATACAAAAAAAGAAGAAACAACAACTGTTGTGGTAGATAAAGAGCAAATCAAAAAAGAAATCCAAGCCAAAGAAAATTTGTTTGCTGAGACCTACAATGCTGGAGAAAAGAAAAGTATTGGGTATTATGCTGACGATGCCATTAGCTTTGCTCAGAACAGGGCTCCATTAGTAGGTAAAGATGCCATTGTGAACTATTTATTGGATGGTATTGATTCAAATGCTAATTCCAATAAAATATCATTTACAACCAATGAAGTTTTTGTTTCAGATGACGGCATTCAGGTGGTCGAAATTGGTTTTTATAAAGTTGTAGACTCAACCAATACAATAGTCAATTCAGGAAATTACATGAGCCTTTTTGAAAAAAGAGATGGAAATTATGTTAGTGTTAGAGATATGAGCGTTTCTAATATGCCGATTGAATTGCCAGAGATTGAAGAATAATTTATTTTAAAATTATTAAACTTCTTTAACTACAATCTTTATTAATTGATTATTTGGGATCAAAAATCCTATAAATTTTTTATTTGAAAAATTAATTCCCTCGTCTTGATCTAGAACCCGTTGATGTTGGCCTCGCTGATGAAGATGACCTCATTGATGAAGATGGCCTCGCTGATGAAGATGACCTCATTGATGAAGACCCCCTTGATTGAGAAGAATAATTTGATCTTGTTCTCGATCCTGTATTATAATTACTTGTAGATGGACGCGTTGTTGTTGGACGCGTTGTTGCCGGACGATTAGCTGTTGATGGACGTGTCGTTGTTGTTGGACGCGTTGTTGCCGGACGATTAGCTGTTGATGGACGCGTAGTTGATGGACGTGTAGAAGGTCTTCCTGAAGTATTATAATTACCTCTTCTAATATTATTGTTTACATAAACGGAATTTCTTCTTCTATTGAGGTTGTAATTATTATAATGACGATGATTATGAATCACAACAGTATTGCGATAACCATAATAGCGATGATAATGATTATGACGATAAATATTAATGGCCATTATGGTGAATGCCGCAAAATAAGGCGGATAATAACCATAATAATAGGGTGGATAATAAGGTACGTAAGCAGGTGAATACACATACTGCACTATTGGCGCTGACTGTACAACCACAACTTGTGTTGCTGGAACATTTACTGTAACGGGTTGCTCTCCAGTATATGCAGGATTAGCTGTAACTGATGGTGTTGTTTCAGTTTGTGGCTCTACAATATAATCCTTACCATACAATGCCTCATCTCCAATTATTTGTAATGTAATTTTCTTGTTTTCATCTTTGGAAACCATGATTGTAGCTATATCTTGAATTTCCTTTTCACTTATTGCATCCCGAAGTATAAAGATAAAATCATCACCATCCTGTTCAGTATCCACTTTAATGAAATCAACTTTGCTGTCATTATTAAGATCTAAATTATTAATTCCAGTACTTTCTAGATTTAAAGACTTTTCAAAATCTTCAATGGTTTTTGATTTTTGGAAAAGATCCAAAACAGCAAAAAGATTAAGGTTATCACCTGGCAATCCTAATAATTCTTCTTCCTCTGCTTGTGAGAAAGTATTCAAACTACATAAACTCATTGCTACTACTAAAAAAGACAAAAAAATACGTTTCATAAAATTTATTTAGATTTTACTGTTAATTATTTGAAAAACAATAATGATACCAAATTAATAAATAATAAGGAATATAACCAATTAAACAGAACTTATCGTTTTATAATTTGAGGTTGTAACTACTTTCATATTATTAATAAATAAGAATTATTCCATTTTATCAAGCATATTCATAATTTGTCTGTATTCCTGATTTTCGGGAGCAATCTTTATAAGTTTTGAACAGACACTGTATGAATCTTCAAATTGTTTTGTATTTAAAAGGGCACTAAGTTTTGCATATAAAAGTCTTTCACTATCAGGAAAACGTTTTAAAGC
>JAHENA010000086.1 GCA_024643405.1 Flavobacteriales bacterium
CATACCCCAGAAGAAGTATTGGAAGCTTTAGAACAAAAAATAATAAAAAATGGACAACTTAGATATCATAAAACCAGAGCATCAAGTCTTCTGTAAGACTAAGTTAATGACAGACGCGGCCTTATCGTACTGTCCTGGATGTGGCCATGGTACTGTACATAACCTTACCATGGAAGTTATTGATGAAATGGGGATTTTAGAAGATACAATTGGTGTAGCCCCCGTTGGTTGTTCTGTTTTAGCCTATGATTTTATGAATATTGATATGACTCAGGCAGCCCACGGCAGAGCACCAGCTGTAGCCACGGCCATATCACGGACCTGGCCAGAAAAATATGTTTTCACCTATCAGGGTGACGGCGATTTAGCAGCAATTGGAACAGCCGAAACCATTCATGCTTGCAACAGAGGTGAAAACATTGTAATTATTTTTGTTAACAATGGCATTTATGGTATGACTGGGGGTCAAATGGCGCCTACTACTTTAGAGGGCATGATATCTTCTACTTCCCCGTACGGACGAGAAATAAAATCCATGGGGTCTCCATTAAAAATTACCGAACTAATTTCCAATTTACCCGGCGTTTATTATGTAACACGTCAATCTGTTCACACACATAAACATGCTAGGAAAGCTAAAAAAGCAATTCAAAAAGCTTTTGAAAATACACGATTAAATCAAGGATTGTCATTTATTGAAATCGTTTCCAATTGTAATTCTGGTTGGAAAATGACCCCGAATGAATCTAATATTTGGATGGAAGAAAACATGTTCAAATACTTTCCATTAGGTGATATAAAAGTAGATGGAAAATTAAAATTATAGTTATGACAGAAGAAATTATTATAGCTGGTTTTGGTGGTCAAGGTGTACTATCTATGGGGAAAATATTGGCATACTCTGGTATTATGCAAAATCAGGAGGTAAGCTGGATGCCATCGTATGGACCAGAAATGAGAGGCGGCACAGCCAATGTAACCGTAATATTAAGTGATGAACGAATAAGCTCACCATATCTTAAGTTGTTCGACACTGCTATTATATTGAACCAGCAATCCATGGATAAGTTTGAGAAAACTGTTAAACCCGGAGGCTTATTAATTTATGATCCAAATGGAATTTCTCATCACCCTACAAGAAAGGACATTGATATTTTTCAAATAGAAGGCACAAAATTAGCTGCAGAAATGGAAAATAAAAAAATATTCAATATGGTTGTCTTAGGCGGTTTTTTAAAGAAAAAGCCCATTGTAAAATTAGAGAATGTAATTGAAGGTTTAAAAAAATCACTTTCTGAACGTTACCACCACCTTATTCCTTTAAACGAGAAAGCCATTCAGGTAGGAATGCAAAATATTCATTCATATTAATTTTATACGACTAAAAAAGAATTCTTTTTTGTAGATGGCAATAGATGAAAAGTTATTGATGCCAAAGAACAATAAAATTACCTAGCTTTTTAAACAAAAAACATCCCAAACACCTGTTAATAAAAAAGCCCCAACTTTCATTGAGGCTTTTGCAATCTTACGGTCTGGACGAAACTCGAACAGAAATCTATTGAATTTTATTTAAACTATTTTTTAACCATTTACTTAATATTGATAAGCATTAATAATTAGCTGGTTAAACTCACTTAAATGGGTTTTCAAAAGCATTAAAATCCCAAAGACTTGGTAATACAAAATAAACCATTAAAAGACCTATAATGATGGATATAACGTTCATTACGATGCCTACTTTTACCATATCCGATATTTTTAAATAACCTGACCCAAAAACCACAGCATTTGGAGGTGTTGCTACAGGCAACATAAAGGCACATGAAGCTGCTATAGTAGCACCAACCATGAGCACATAAGGATGCACATCGAGTATTACGGCAGTGGGCGCCAATATGGGCAACAGCATGGCTATGGTAGCCAAGTTGGAGGTGATTTCTGTTAGAAAATTAACCACAGTTATGACAACCAAAAGTATCATGAATACGGATAAGCCATTAAGCTGAACCATCTTTTCTGCGATAAATGTAGCCAAGCCACTGGCTTGAAAACCTGAAGCGATAGCTAGGCCACCACCGAAAAGCAATAAAATGCCCCAAGGTAGCTTTACAGCATCTTCCCAATGCATAATTTTTCTAGTTTTGTAAGATGACTTGGAATTGAATATAAACAGAGAGATACCAGCAAAAAGCGCAATAATTGTGTCATCGAGGTCTGGCCAAAATATATTTAACAAAAATGTTCTAGTAATCCAAGCAAGCCCAGTAAGTGTAAAAACAAATAATACTAATTTTTCTTCGTAACTCATTTTTCCTAAAGCCTGTAGTTGCCTTTCGATTTCAACTTTGCCTTCTTTAAAATCTGTTTGATGAAACTTAAATGCCACTCGTGTTAAATATTGCCACGAGATGAACAAAAGCATAAGGGAAATAGGAAGTCCAATCTTAATCCAGTCCAAAAAGCTGATTTCTATTCCATATATTTCTTGTACTACGCCGGCAAAAACTAAATTTGGAGGTGTGCCTATCAAAGTTGCAACACCACCAATGGAGGCACTAAATGCAATAGACAGCATCAAGGCTTTGCCAAAAATGAGATTTTCATCTTCAGGTGTGCTTTTCAAATCTTTCATTTGTTTGATAATGGCTATTCCAATGGGCAGCATCATGACTGCAGTAGCGGTATTTGATATCCACATAGATAGAAAAGCTGTAGCTATCATAAACCCTAATATTATTTTCCGTACATCGGTACCAATTAATTTTATGATATTTAAAGCAATCCGTTTATGTAAGTTCCATTTTTCAATGGCAAGTGCCAATATGAATCCACCTATGTAGAGAAATATATAGCGATGCCCAAATGAGGATGTGGTATCATCTAAAGGTAATCCTCCCGAAAGGGGGAAAAGTATTATGGGTAAAAGTGATGTTGCCGCTATAGGAATAGCCTCTGTTATCCACCATATTGCCACCCATACTGTAGATGCCAACACGGCATTTCCTTGATCTGATAAACCATCTAGCTCTAAAAAATAGCGGATTATTATGAATAAAGCTGGTCCTAAAAACAGCCCGATTTGTTTTGTTTTCAATCTAAAGTAATTTTAAAAATTAAATACTAATCATTAAAAAGTAGGGTCAGTAAAGATTTAAACTCAGGTGAAGTATAAATCGCTGAACCATTATGTGAAATGTCCTAGAACAAAAAAACATCCCAATCTTCTGTAAAGAAAAATAAATTATTCAATAAATAATAGGAAAAACAGATAAAGCAATTTTTTAGTACACCAGCCTGTTGTTTTGTATTATAAAAATATTTGATATCTTGTTTATTAATACAATACTATTTGATTACTCAAGTATATGCGAAATTTGAAATAATTGGTGTTATGAAATTTTTTCGTTCTTATTTCATGTTTTTTCTGCTTCCCGCTGTAATTATGGCTACTACTTGGTCATGCTCTTCTGATGACTCTAATGGTGAAAGTACCGAATTTAATTTTCTTGTTTTAGACGTTGATACTGGTGAACCTATTCAAGGAGCCTTAATTGAAATTTGCAACAGTCCTTATTCCTGTTCTAACATTCTAGCCTCTGAGACAACTGGTGTCAATGGAAAAATCAAGCTTACTGGTATCTGAATCAGATATGTCAATTGCACAAAGCTTTACATTTTATGCAGATAATTATTTGAATGAAACTTTATTAATAAACCAACTGGACTTGTCTAAGGATATCGTTGTTAGTGTCAGAAATCCCGAGGGTTAAAGCCTACTGTCTCAAACATTAAATCTATAAAACAAAAAAGCATCCCAATCTTCTATACACCTTCGCTAAAGCTACGATGTACGAGTAGAAAAAAGGAAAGCTTTCCATTGGAATACCAAATTTGCTCTGGTATTACTACGCCCTAGATCTTTATAGAAATAACACATCTTCAATTAATTAGGAAATACCTAGCTTTAATATTAAGCTTAAAAGTTGTATCTTAACTATCAAATTCATTTTTGGTGAATCATGAAAATACCTGATCTCGACAAACGAAAGCATATTGGTAAAATCATGTTGACTTATTCTGGAGCAGCATGGGTAATTATTCAGGTTATAAGTTTTATAATTTCTCAGTATGAGTTGCCCATTGCCCTTTTAGATGTTTCCATTTTACTTTTTATTTTCGGATTACCGGCAGCTTTTGCTTATGCCTTATATGGCAACGTTTTAACCAAAAACATAAAATTGGTTTATGGTTTCAATCTAATTTTAGCTCTTGGAGTAATAAGCTTCTATTTCATAAAACCAAACAGCTTACACCCAAATCAAATTAAATTTTTAAAGTTTAAGAGTAATCAAAAAGAGATAGCCCAAAATATTCAGTCTCTCGCTATTCTTCCTTTTTCGAACTTCACAGGAGATACCAACAAAGATTACCTATCATATGCCATTCATGATGCTATGATTACCGAAATTGGATCGAATAGCCCTTTAAGGGTTATTTCAAAAACGTCTTCATTGGCCATAAAGGATAGCAAGAAGAGCATTCAGGATATTGCTAAAGAATTAAAAGTTGATGCTGTATTGGAAGGCTCCATTTCAAGCGCAAATGATTTAATAAAAGTATCTGTGTCTTTGGTTAGTGCATTCCCTGAAGAGTTGCAACTTTGGACCAAAGTTTACAGTGTCTCTATGTCAGAACTATTAAATGTATATTCTACGATCACTAAAAATTTGGCTGAAGAGATTGAATTGCCATTAACCCAAGAAGAGCTTGTTAAACTAAATCAAAAGTCTTCTGTAGACCCAGCTGCTTACGAAGCTTATTTGAAAGGCAAATATAACATGGGACTACTAACTCAAGAAGGGATTATGGCAGCTCAAGGTTATTTTGAAAAATCAATTAAAATTGATCCTGATTTTGCAGCCTCCTATGCTGCTTTGGGCGGAATTTGGAGTTTTTTGAAGCAGATGAATTTTGTTACAACAGATCAGGCAGCGCCTCACATTACTCCCAATATCCAAAAAGCTAAGGCATTGGATCCTGATTTGGCTGAAGTGTACTACTGGGATGCCATTAATCTCGTCTGGACCGATTACAATTGGGATGCAGGGGAAACAGCATTTATAAAAGCCATTGATCTGAATCCGAATTCCTCTGAAACCAGAGGGTTATATTCCAATTTTTTACTGGGTCAAAACAGAATTGAAAAAGCAAGGAAAGAAATGGATATTGCATTGGATCTTGACCCCAAAAACCCATTTATATTAACTCTTAATACAGTAAATCTTTTTATTGAAGGAAATTTTGGAGAATGCATTGAATTGTGCAAGAAATTACAAGTGACTCCTCCAAATAATCCATTAGTTAATTTATCCTTTTTTATGTCATATGCCGCAATTAAAGATTATGATAATTTAATAAAACATGCCATAATATGGCTTGAATTTGAAAATCATCAAGATGTCATTCCTGTAATGGAGCAAACTTATAAAGAAGAAGGTGTTAAAGCTGCATTTTTAAAAACATGTCAAGCACTTGAAAACAAAGACACTTCAAAATTAATGGCACAAACTATGTTCAATTTCTATGCTATAACGGGTGATGTCGATAAAACTTTAGACTGGATTGAGAAAAGTTACATAAGAAGAGACCCTGACATCCCCGCTATTAATGCAATACCAATATTAAATCCATATAGAAATGAACCAAGATTAATTGAAATAATTAATCGTTTGAAGTTCCAGAACCCTAACATTGACTAAGATATAAATTGCTCTACTAAAATTTAAGAGAATACTATCATTAAGTCCTACTCTAAAATAAATTAAGCCCCTAAAACAAAAAAGCCTCTCCAAAAGGAAAAGCTTCTCACTAGTCTATTTCTAAACTACTTAACCACAATTTAGTGGCCAACACAACATTTTTGTTGCGGTCTGGACGGGACTCAAAACTACTTGAAATCTATATATATTTAATAATGGTCTTTTTAGGTCATTAATTGAACTTCTCAATCAATTCAATCTTCTACATAGGCAATACATTTGCCGTATCAATTTCATTATTAACAATTTAAAACATATTTATTATGAGTACAAAAAAGAAAATCGTAGTATTAATTAGCTACGGATTAGATGACGAAAGAGCATCAGTTGCTTGGAGCATCGCGAATGGAGGTATCAAATCTGGATTGGATGTAAACATCTTTTTAGTAAGCTCTGGTGTTGACTGGGTTAGAAAAGGAGCAGCAGACCATGTTCATTTAAACCCAAAAGATCCAACAATGAAAGAAATGATAGATGCCGTGGTGAACAACAAATGCAGAATTATGGTTTGCCCACCTTGTGCAGCAGTAAGAGGTTATTCTGCTGAAAACTTAATAGATGAAGTAGAATTAGTTGGATCAGCTGCATTGCACCAATTAATTTTGGAAGGTGCTGAAACCATTTCACTTTAACAAAATCTAAAATCAATTATTATGAATAATCTAAAAGCAAAAGCCTCTAAAGCAATCATACCTCAAGTTCCTGTTAACAGGCTGGATACGATTATCTCTGAAAACAATCATACTATCATTGATGTAAGAGATGCAAAAAGTATTGAAAAACAAGGAAGCATTCCTGGAGCAATCAATATTCCTTTTGATACAGTAGAAAGGGCAATTGATTCAAAACATGGAGATTACAATTCTATTTTTAATAGTGAAGGTCCCTTTCTGTTTTGCTGTACAGGTGGAGTCATGTCATATATGGCAGCTATAAAAGCACAAGAAAGAGGTGTCAGAAATGTCTACAATTTAGAAGGAGGACATTCCGCTTGGTTAAAACTAAAAGAAGCACAAACCGTGTAAACTAAATCCCTTATTTTTTAAATTGAGGATTAATGCAGGCTCAACAATAAAACATATAAAGTTATTAGGAGCTTGCATTATATCTTCATTATCAATTAAACTTTTAAAATTAAATTATGGAATTCTTAATCACAATATTAATAGTTTACGGAATCTCAGCAATTATTGCCATTAGCAAAATATTTGAACCATTAAGAGATTTTGCTGAAAAGCATAGCCCTAATTTTTGGAAGTATTTAACAAGCTGTATGCAATGTATTCCTTTTTGGGTTGGAGTATTTGTGTCTTTTGTTGTTGGATCACCAATTGAAGTTGAGAATGAAAATTTCCCGTCCTATTTAAATATAGTCTTTACTTTTTTATTTTCAGGGGCTTTATTTAGTGGAACAACTATGTTAATTCATTCATTATTTATCTTGATAAAAGGTGACAAATGGGATGAAAAGCAAGAAAAAGAGCGTATTAGAAAAATTAGGAAGGGTGTAATTTCAGAAAACTAACTTTAACAGGCTAGTGTTTAATTAAGAGAAACTTTTTTGGAGATTCTCCATTGTTTAGGAGTCATCCCAAAAAGTTTTTTAAAGCTTCTTATGAAATGAGAATCACTTTCAAATCCGCAATCATAACAAATCTGTTGAATAGTAAAATCGGTGGTTAAAATAAGGTTTCTTGCCAGATCAAGCCGCTTTCTTATTAACCATTTACCAGGGGTCGTGTTATACAGTTTTTTAAAATCCCTTTTAAAAGTAGAAATGCTTCTTCCGCATAACCTTGCAAACTCATCAACGTTTAAATTATAGATGTACTGTTCTTCCATAATTTGCTCAATGGTATTGTCTATGTTTTTAGATATAGTATAAAGGACATCTTTAAAAGAAGTATTGTTAGGGTCAGAGCAAATATTCAACATCATCTCCCTGAATTTTAACTCAATAATTTTTTGGGAAGTCTTTTTATCCTGTTTCAAATACGAGAAAAAGGAATGGTATAATGTTTTTAAGCTATCAGAGACATTGATTCTATAAATAAATTCAGGATAATCAATTGTTTTTAAAAAAAGAGTTTCTCTTGCAATGTCTTCATCAATACTTCTTTTTATAAAATCATCTCTCATAAAAAACATCAAAACACAAAAACCTTCTTCAAAATACTGTTGATTTTTAAAGGCTCCTTTTCTAACAAAAATGGATTGATTTTCTTTTACCAAATATTCATTTGAAGGAGTGATCCACTTTTTTTGCCCGCTTAAAACATAAACAATACTATGGCATTCGGACCAAGCTGTGAAAAGTTCTTCTTTAATTGGGCATTTAAATTCAACAATCAAATAATCTTCTCCAATAATCTTGTTATATCCCGGAGTTTCTAAAAAGTGTTTAAACGAATCAAACATAGCATTAATAGTTTCCAATAATATATAAACTAATTTAATAAATTTTATTTTATCAGTAAAGTTCAGTAAAGCTATGGGTTAATTTAAATATTCAGAAAATATACAAAACAAAAAAGCCTCTCCAATTTGGAAAAGCTTCTCACTAGTCTATTTCTAAACTACTTTGCCACAATTAAGTGGCCAACACAACATCTTTGTTGCGGTCTGGACGGATTACAAAAACAAAACTACATAGCTCCAAAATTAGGTGTAAAAATATTTAAAATTTATTCAAAAGCAGCATCAAACGCAGCATCTACAAATAATTGTCCTAGTAAATATAAAAACCCTGCACCACAGACAACACCTACTGTAGCGCCAACAATAATTGAAGATGTCTTGTCTTGTGTTTTAACATAGTCTACTTGATCTTTATCAATTATTGTGTTACTATAATCTAACCTTAACATCTTTTTCTTACGTTTATTACAGTAATAATGGTCTTGTTTTTTAAGAACTTTAAAACATTTCTGAGTATCACCACTTTTGTAATATAACTTTGATTTAGAAAAATTAATAGATTTAGTACTGGCTTCAACAGCTTGATCTAAATTAACAGGAACTTTGTTATACACCACACAACTTTGTGTTATAACTAATAAACATGACATAAGCACGATTAAAGTCAAACAAATAAAATTAGAACTTTTCATTTGTTTATAATTTTATGTGTTATTATTAATTTACTACATAAAAATAATATTAATATTGCGATTAGTCATTTTAAAATGTAGTATCTTTTATTTTATTTATTAAATATTACAAATAAGAAAAGTATTTGTTTGTTTGTCTTGCAAAAAATGCAAAGCCAATTCCTAAAAGTTATAAACTAAAAAAAACCTGATTAAGTTTAGTACTTATCAGGCTCAGTTGTGTGTTTAGTAATTCTGCATCTGGTTCTGGTGGTTTAACAAGTTGTTGTTTGCTGTTCCAGAATATAGGATTAATGAATAATCCTGTGCTTAAAGTTTTTCTGACTTTTTTATATGTGAGTCTGCACATAATAGCACATAAACCTTTACTATTAAGCTTACGCTTATTTATTAGAAATAATATATTTAGTTTCATTTTTTTTAAAATTTAAGTTAATGGGTGTCTTTTGATTTTATTAGGTAACCTAGTAGGTGTCCTTTTTTAGAAGAAAATGCACTTAATGCAAACAATGCATTTTAAACAAAAAAGCCTCCCTTAAGGAAAGCTTTCCATTGGAATACCAAATCACTCTGGTATTACTACGTCCTAGATCTTTATAGAAACAACACATCTTCAATTAATTAGGAAATACCTAGCTTTAATATTAAGCTTAAAAGTTGTATCTTAACTATCAAATTCATTTTTGGTGAATCATGAAAATACCTGATCTCGACAAACGAAAGCATATTGGTAAAATCATGTTGACTTATTCTGGAGCGGCATGGGTAATTATTCAGGTAATAAATTTTGTTATTTCACAGTACAATTGGCCCATTGCGCTTTTAGACGTCTCTATTTTGCTCTTCATTTTTGGACTACCCGCTGCTTTTGTTTACGCCCTTAATGGCAATACTTTGACCAAAAGGTTAAAATTGGTTTATGTCATCAATGTATTTTTGGCACTTGGTGTCATAAGTTATTACTTCATTAAACCAAACAGTTTACACCCCAATCAAATCAAATTCTTGAAATTCAAGGACAATCAAAAAAAGATTGCTCAACATATACAGTCATTAGCTATCCTCCCTTTTTCAAATTTTACTGGAGATTCTTCAAAAGATTATCTTTCATATGCCATACATGATGCACTCACAACCGAAATTGGTGCCATTAGTTCGTTACGTGTTATTTCTAAAACTACAACAAGAGCTATAAGCAAACAAGATAAAAGCCTTCAAGAAATTGCCAAAGAACTAAATGTAGATGCAGTTATGGAAGGCTCTATTATATTTTCAAACGATCAAATAAAAGTTGACGTTACTTTAATGAATGCTTTCCCTGAAGAAATCCAATTATGGGCAAAAAATTATAGTGTTGATTTACCTGAACTTATAAATGTTTATACCAAAATTGCTAAAAATTTATCAGAGGATATCGAACTTCCTTTAACATCCAGCGAAAAGTTAAACCTTGAAAAATCAAAAAAAGTAGATCCAGAAGCATATGAGTTATATTTAAAAGGGAAATTTAACTTAGGGCTGTTAACACTTGAAGGAATTAAGACAGCCCAAAGTTATTTTGAAAAAGCTATTAAAATTGATTCTAATTTTGCACCTGCCTATGCTGAATTAGCTGGTGTATTTATTGCTTATAAACAAATGCTATTTAAACCATCAGAAGAAACAGATTCAATAATAGATGTTTATATCAATAAGACCTTCCAATTAGACAGCTTAAATGCTGAAACCTGGAAATGGTATGCCTCTAAGCTCAGATATGATTATAAATGGAAAGAATGTAATCTAGCCATGGAAAAAAGTATTGAATTAAATCCTAATTTGCCAGAATCCAGAGCATTTTATGCACATTTTTTAATGATGCAAAACAAATGGGAAGAAGCATGGAAACAAATTAATTTTGCTGTTGAATTAGATCCTCTTAACCCCTGGGTTAAATTTTTTAAGAATGTTATGCATTTGCATTATGGAGAATTTGATAGAATAAAAGACAAAAATGGTTCTTCAGATATTATTTTAAATTCCCATTTAAATGAATATGATAATGCTATTGTAGGATTAAAAGATCGTTTGTTACAAATTGGAGTGAATAATTTGAATGATTATATCGATAATACTTACAAATTAGAAGGATTTAATTATACTTTAAATAGGATTGGGGATTCTCTTTCAAAATTAAGTCATGAAATGTTTATTCCTCCTACATTAATTTATTCAATTTATTATAGTGCCGATAATATCGATAAAACTTTAGATTGGTTAGAATACATGTATATAAGGAAAGATCCCAATTTACCCTATTTTACAATTAAAGGGCCTCTTAATAAACAATGGCTGCTTGAAAACCCCAGATATCAAGACATTTTAAAAAGAATTAATCTTAAAAATAATAAACTGAGATAAGTTTACTTAAAAAAACTTGATTAATTATCTCCAAAACAAAAAAGC
>JAHENA010000174.1:0-1419 GCA_024643405.1 Flavobacteriales bacterium
TAATTTTTATAGGATCGATAGCTTCATCAGTCTCAACATTATAATTGGCGTTTGATGATTTAGAATTAACCTCAATCTTTATGGCGGTTATTTCGTTTTTTGAATTACGTTTAACGCCTTTTATTTTTAAGGTCAGCCCTTCATTTTTAAATTTCGTTTGTAATTTTTCAAAGTCGTTATCAGAATAATCTTTATTAATGATAACTTCAATTGAAGAATTATTTAATTTTTTTGCGCTTTGGTACTCTGTTTTAACAGGAACAGCAGCTTTCTCAATAAGCACTTCTTTGGTATTAAAGCTCATTAGAAATAAGGTTAGCGCAGGAATGATTAATGCGTACTTCAGTACATTGATTTTTTTTGATTTTGATTTGTGTAACATAATGATTCGTTTTTTGATTAATGAATTATAAAAATTATTGGTTAATGCCAATTGATGAGTTGGCATACTTGTTTTTAATAAGGTGTATTGATAACTCTTTTTGCAGGTTGTATCATTAATAGCTTGTTTGTCGGCTATAAATTCCAAGTTTTGTTTTAAGTCTTTGCTATAAAACCAAATAAAAGGATTAAACCAAAAAGTAATACAGGCTAATTGTGCCAATATAACGTCGATGGTGTGATACTGTTGTACATGAACTTTTTCATGTATAATAATTTGATTTAACTCCGTTTCATTAAACTGTTGTGGATTATAAACTATATAATTGAAAAATGAAAAAGGTGAAATAGTTTCTTGGGTTTTTAAAAACTTAAAACGTCCTAATTTATGAGCTTCACTTTTAATTAAAAGAGGTAATAATGACCGCAATTGAAGTATGAATCTTAAAGTAAAAATAATGATTCCTAAAAAGTAAATGGTCTTTAAGATAGATAAAATATCTAGCGAATTGTTTACAGAATCTTGGTTAGTATTCTCTATAACCATAAAATCATTTAATGGAGAGGGTGTTTTCTCAATATAAATAGGGATTACAAAAAGAGGAATAAAAACAGCCGTAATTAATCCAATTAATAAAAACCACCTGTTGGACTCAAAAAAGGTGTCGCGTTGTAAGAATATTTTATAGAACACATAAAAAATCAATGTAACGGCACTGGCTTTAAATAAATATTCCATGGTTAGCTATTTTTTTCAATGAGTGCAATAATTTCCTTTAACTCGTCAACGCTTATTTTTTCTTCCTTAGCAAAAAAGGAGACCATATTTTTATAAGAATTATTAAAATAGTTATCAATGGCCATGGTCATGAAACGTTTTTTATAATCTTCTTTGCTTACAATAGGATAGTACTGATGTGTTTTACCAAAAGCATGATAACTAACATAGCCTTTTTCTTCTAAATTTCTAATAATGGTTGATAAGGTATTGTAATGGGGTTTGTCTTCATTTATTTCTGCTAAAACATCTTTTACAAA
>JAHENA010000174.1:1519-3024 GCA_024643405.1 Flavobacteriales bacterium
TTTATTATTTTCTTAATGAGAAATTCAAGAGAAAATGACGTTTTAGATGAAGTTGATGATGCTCTAGCTGTTGTTTCCAATTTTAAAATAACTATTTGGTTGTTGATTGGTGCATTGGCGCTTTTCTTTGGAAGTGAGTGGTTGCTTGATGGCGCTAAGCAAATCGCATTATCAGTAGGTGTAAGTGAAGCTGTAATTGGCGTTTCGTTAATAGCGGTTGGCACTAGCGTCCCAGAACTTGCAGCATCAATTATTGCTGCGGCTAAGCAAGAAAAGGCCATTTCGTTAGGAAATTTAATTGGTTCAAATATTTTTAATATTGGATCTGTATTAGGATTAACTGCCATGATTCATCCTATCCCAGTTACAGAACCTCAAATACTTTCGAATGATATTTTATGGATGATTGGTTTTGCACTCATACTGTTTCCGTTATCATATTTTAAGAAGCGATATGAAATTAATAAGCTTAAAGGATTCCTATTAGTGTTAGGATATAGTATCTTCATCGTTATGATATTCAGTAATAAATAGAAATATTACCATAAATATGTTTAAAAAAAAGTGCTGTTACTTATTGTAACAGCACTTTTATATTATAAACAATTTCTGCAGACTTATTATTAAACTTTTGCGGATTTAACAGTTTTAATAATTCGTGCGGCAACTTTGTATGGATCAGCATTTGATGCTGGTCTACGATCTTCTAAATAACCTTTCCAACCTTTAGATACCGTGTAAAGCGGAATACGTATGGAAGCACCTCTGTCTGAGATACCAAATGAGAAATCATGGATAGACGCTGTTTCATGTTTTCCAGTTAATCTTTGGTCATTAAATGCACCATAAACTTCAATATGTTCTTTTGTAACTGGTCTGAAAGCTTCACAAATTTTTCTTATTGTAGCTTCTGATCCACTAGTTCTAATGGTAGTATTTGAGAAATTAGCATGCATACCAGATCCGTTCCAATCAGTATCACCAAGTGGTTTTGGATGGTATTCTATATAATAGTTATATTTTTCAGTTAATCGATCTAATAAATAACGTGCAACCCAAATTTCATCTCCAGCTCTTTTAGCGCCTTTAGCAAATAATTGGAATTCCCATTGACCACAGGCAACTTCTTGATTAATACCTTCAAAGTTTAAGCCAGCTTTTATACATAAATCAGCATGTTCTTCAACTAAAACCCTACCATGCGTATTTAAACCTCCTACAGAACAGTAATACATTCCTTGTGGTTTAGGATATCCGCCTCTTGGAAATCCTAATGGTAATTCTGTTCTTACATCCATAATAAAATATTCCTGCTCAAAACCAAACCAGAAATCGTCATTATCATCATCAATTGTTACTCTGCCGTTTGAAACGTGCGGAGTACCATCAGCATTCATTACCTCGGTCATAACTAAATAGCCATTGACACGTTGTGGATCTGGATAAATAGCAACGGGTTTTAAAACACAATCAGAAGAACCTCCTTCGGCCTGTTTAGTAGATGA